>MPNF01000031.1 GCA_002238885.1 Alphaproteobacteria bacterium bin95
AGAACGGCAGGGCGCGGGCGGCGCGGGCGGCCTCGCGATGGAAGCGGCCGAGATAGCCGTCGAGGCGAAGGGCGCATTGATGGCCGGCCAGATCGCACGGATCCTCCATCAGGTGGCGGTCGAGCACCGCGACGGCCGACGGCCACCGGCCGTTCGCGGCATGGCGCACCGCCGCCAGATGCTGCGCCTCCCGCCCCGTCAGCCCGGCCCCGGCGATGCCGGAGAGCAGTTCCCGCGCGCGCGCCAGCTGGGCTCCGTCCTTGGTCAGCGCCAGGAGCCAGGCTTCGAGGATATCCGCCATCGCGCAGCCGGGGTCGGCCTCGCGCGCCTCAGCCAGATACCCGTTGGCGTCGCCGTAGTTGAGCGTAATCGCGCGTATGGCTTCGTCGATATACCGCGCGGCCTCAGCGTTCGCGCTCACGCCTGCATTTGCTCGCATGCCATCTGCCATATCTAACGTTCCTCTTTGGAGAAATCTCCCGGCGGCCACCTCGCGTCATTGCCAGCGCGCTATGCAGCTGGCCGCTGCAGGCCGTAGTGGTCGCGCAGCGTCGCGCCAGTATACTCCGTGCGGAAGCGCCCGCGGCGCTTGAGGATCGGCACGACCTCGTCGGCGAACACGTCCAGCATGTGCGGGAGAAGCAGCGGCATGACGTTGAAGCCGTCGGCCGCGCCGTCGTCGAGCCACTCTTCGATGGTGTCGGCGACCTGCTCGGGCGTTCCCGCCATGACGAAATGCCCACGCGCGCCGGCCAGCTTTCCCAGGAGCTGTCGCATCGTCAGCTTTTCCCGCTCGACAGCGCCTACGATCAGCTCCGTGCGGCCGCGCGAGCTCTGATTTTCGGCCGGGTCGGGGAAATCGCCGGCCGTAAGCACGCGGTCGAGGGGGATATGCGAGAAGTCGTGACCGTCGAAGCGCTGGGAGAGGCGCGAGAGGCTCGTCTCGACATCGGCCATCTCGTTGAGTTCCCGCTCCATCCGTTTGGCGTCGACCTCTGTGCCGGCAATGATCATGCTGATGCCGGGCAGGATCAGGCACTGGTCGGCGGGCCGTCCGCCGGCGACCGTTCGCGCCTTCAGGTCCGTATAGAATTCCTGCGCGGTCGCTTTGGTCATGTGGGCGGTGAAAACCGCCTCGGCGTGCCTTGCCGCGAAATTCTTGCCGGCGTCCGAGGACCCGGCCTGAACGAGCACCGGCCACCCCTGGGGGCCGCGCGGGATGTTCAGCGGCCCCGCCACATCGTAGTGGGGGCCGTGGTGGTCGATGGGCCTTACCCGCTCGTGGCGGTAGAAATAGCCGGCCTCGCGGTCGTCCAGGATGGCGTCATCCGCCCAGCTGTCCCAGAGTTTCTTGGCGACCTCCACGAACTCGTCCGCCCGCTCGTACCGGTCGGCATGGGAGCGCCGGCCCCTGCTGTCGAAGTTGTTGGCGCCGGCGATGGAGAAGGACGTGACGATGTTCCAACCGGCCCGCCCCCGGCTGATATGGTCCAGGGAGGCGAACATGCGCGCGATATTGAAGGGCTCCGCGTGCGTCGTCGAAGCCGTGCCGATCAGCCCGATGCGGCTTGTCGCCATGGCGACTGCCGCCAGTGTGGTGAACGGGTCCAGATACATGCGGGCCGTGCGGTCCGAGTCGGGCGCCAGACCCAGCGTGTCGGCGAGGAAGATCGAATCCATGTTCGCCGCCTCGGCCTTCTGCGCGCAGGCGACGATATGGTCTATGTCCAGCAATTCGTGCTGAGTCGCCTTGGGGTGCCGCCAGGCCGCCTCGTGGTGGCCGCGGGCATACATGAACAGGTTCAGGTGGAGTTGGCGTTTCATCCTCGTCTCCATCGAGCCAAGCCGCCTGAACGGCATCTGGCGTCCGATCATGACAGGCTATGGGAGATACCTCGGCGATCACAAGCCCGCCAAGCAACCGGACAGGATCACTACGGTTTAGCGCGCTTGTCGGCGTCCTATATCCAAGCCGAACGACACGGATTCCGGCCGCCTGTCCCGCCGCAAGCGGCCATTGAGAATTTCCCGTGGGCAGCAGCCCGGTCGCGGCGCACCTGCCCGGCGCACAGATCGGTCTCGCCGCCCAACGCAGGCAAAACCGGGCGGCCCCGGAACGTCCGGCCTTACGCGTGCTGCTTCGCCTCGTACGCCGCGACCTCGCTCATGAACGGCGCGGCGACGTCGGCATTGATCTTGCAATCGAGGAAGACCGGGCCGTCGGGCGCCGCCAGCAACGAGGCAAGCGCACTCAGGTCGTCGGGTGTGCGCACCGTGTGGGCGTCGTAACCGAAAGCCTCGGCGACCGGCGCGAAATCGACATCGGGGAAGACCGACTTGGCGACCGGGAGCTGGCGCAGTCTCAGGTGATGCAGTTCCGCGCCGTAGGCGCAGTCGTTCATCAGCACGATGACCAGCGGCAGGTCCTCGCGCACGACGGTTTCCAGCTCGCCCATGGTCATCAGGAAGCCGCCATCGCCCACCACGAACACCGTCGGAATCTGCGGACGCGCCCGGGCGAAGCCGAGCGCCGCGCCGAACCCCAGTCCGATGGAGGCGAAATCGTTGGTCATCTTGAAATGCCCGGGATCCGGGACCGACAGATAGGGCACGGCACCAAGGAAATTGCCTGCGTCGTAAACGACATTCCGGGCTTCCGGCAGCATCCGGTTGAGCATGACGGCAAGCGAGCGCGGGTCGATCGTGCGCGCCGTATTGGCCGGCTGAAAGTCCTTTGCGATGGTGAAGCTGCCGAGGACGGCCATGCTCTCGGCGCTGTGCTGGGGCTTGTCGGCGGCCGGCTTGTCCGCCGTCGCTTCGAGAAGCTGTTCGACAGCCAGCCTGGCGTCGCCCACCACAGCGACATCGGCCGTAGTCCAGCGGCCGATGCTGGCCCGCGAGGCGTCGATCTGGATCAGCGGCGCATCCGGCAGCGACTCGCCGAAGCTCATGGTGAGGATGTTCAGGCCCGCGCCGACCGCAAGCACGCAATCGGACTCGCCCGCCATGCGCCGCGCCGCGGAATGGGAGAACGAGCCGATGATGCCGAGGTTGAGCGGATGGCCCCGGAACATGTCCTTGCCCCTGGCCGTCGTGGACAGCATCGCGCCGGTCTTCTCCGCCAGACGGACCAGCGCGTCGCGCGCGCCCGACCTCCAGGCGCCGTGGCCCGCAAGGATGAGCGGCCGCTTCGCCCCATCCAGAAGGGACGCAGCCGCTGCGACTGCATGAGCGCGCGCCGGAAGCGCCGGACGCGCGGGGACCGGCCCGGCGTCCAGCGGCTCCGGAGCCGCTTCGCCCGGCTCGACTGCGATTTCCGCATGCTGCACATCGACCGGCAGGAGCAGCGCCACGGCCTGCCCGGTCCGCGCAAGGGCGGCCGCATCCGCGAGCGTGGCGCGGGCGGTCGCGGCGCCGGTGGGCACGAACACGCGAACCCCGGCCGCCTTCAGCACGCCCGGCCCGTCGAGCGCCTTGTAGTCGGGGCCCAGGGCGTTCGCCGGGCCCGCCGGCAGCGCCGCCTCGCCATAGATGATGAGAACGGGATTGCCGGTTCGCGCGGCGAAAGAGGCAGCCTGCAGCCCGTTGGCGAGCGCAGGCCCCCGCCCGACACAGACCACGCCAAGCCGCCCCGTTGCGGCCGCATAGCCGTCGGCCATGCCGATGGCGACATTCTCGTGCCGCGCGCCGATCAGGCCGATTCCCATTGCGTCCAGCGTGACCGCGAAAGCGGCCGTGTCATCGCTCATCAGCCCGAAGACCGTGTCGACGCCCATCGCCTTGATGTCCTCGGCCAACGCCTGATAGACGGGAACGGTCCGTATCCCCGCGCCGCCGCCTTCGAATTCCCGCGTCTTCATCCCGCGACCCTCCAGTCTGGTTCGCATTGCCTGCCCTGCACGAGTTCGTCTCGCAAGTTCATTTCGCCGGACAGCATACCCGACGCCTGCGGCCTCGCCGCCAGCTGGCCTCGGAACGGGCCGCCGGTATCCCGCTTGCGTGCCGGTTTCCGCTTCCGGTCACCATCCCATGGCCCGGCCGGAACGGCGCGGGTCGGCCCCGCCGCAGATCAGGCCGGTCTCGAGATTCGCGCTGATCGCGCACACGCCGGCAACCGCATCCGAACGGGCCCCGTGCCATTCCACATCGTGGCCCCGCGCTGCAAGGTCGGCGCCGACTTCCAGCGCAATCCCCTCCTCCACAACCAGCCGACCCGGCTTCGCCTCATGGGGCTCGAAGGAGTTCGGATGACTCAGGGTCGTGAAGCGCGGCGCCTCGATTGCCGGCTGGATGTCCATGCCGAAGACCAGATGGTTCAACAGGACCTGCAACATGCCCTGCGGCTGCGCATCGCCGCCCGGCGCGCCGAACGGCATGGCTAGCCGACCCGGCGCGAGCGCGAGCGCGGGGTTCGGCGTCAGGCGCGGCCGCTTGCCCGCAGCCACGGCCGAGGCATGCCCGGCGAGCGCGAAGGATTGCGAGCCGCGCGAGGAAGGGCAAAATCCCAGGCCGGGAATGGCCGGCCCCTCGAAGGACACGTCGCTCGGCGTCGCCGAACAGATATTGCCGGCGCCGTCGATGGCGCAGGCGTAGGACGTGTCGGCGGCCGCAATCGAGGCCGACCGGTCCACGGGCGGAATGAAGCTCACGCCTCCATATCCGGCTATTTCCCCGGCCGGCGGCATTCCGGGCCAGGCGCGGGCCGGGTCGATGTCCCTCCGGCGCTCTTCGGCGTAGTCCGCCGAAAGCAGGCGGTCGATGGGCACGTCGATTACGTCCGGGTCGCCGTAGAACGTCTCCCGGTCGGCCATGACCAGCTTGACCGCCTCCGCCAGCGTGTGGACATAGTCCGCCGAGTTGTGCCCGAGGCCCGCAAGGTCGCAGCCCTCCAGGATCCGCAGCATCTGCAGCAGGGCCGGCCCCTGACACCAGGGACGGCAGCTATAGACCCGCACGCCCTCGAACCCGATGCTGACCGGCGCCTCGACGGGTGTGCGGTAGCCGGCAAGGTCGGCGGCCGTCAGCAGGCCGCCGTTGGCCTCATGATAGGCGACGATCTTGCTTGCGATGTCGCCGGCGTAGAAGGCGTCGCGCGCCGCCCGGAGGCCGTCTCGACGGTCGCCGGAGGCGGCGCTTTCCTCGTCCGCCATATATTGCAGGGTCGCGGCGAGGTCGGCCTGCACCAGCAGGTCGCCCACTGCCGGGGGTTCGCCGTCCTTCAGCCAGATCGCCGCATTGCCCGGCCACATCCGGTAGCGGTCCCGGTTGCGGGCAATGAACTTCGCCATAACCGGATGCACGGTGAAGCCTTCGCGGGCATAGCGGATGGCGGGCGCGGCGACCTCCTCGAAGGACATCGTGCCGAACCTCGCCAGCGCGGTGATCCAGGCATCGGGGGCGGCCGGCACGACCGTGCGAAGCAGCCCGACGGGGATCGTGCCGCCATGCCGGTCGCGAAACAGCTCCAAGCTCGCCCCCTTTGGCCAGTGTCCTAGGCCGGCGATGCTTACCACCTCGCCGCGCTCGGCAAGATAGATGAGCATCGGTGCCACGCCGGAGAATTGCACCTGGTCGCTGTGGACCACGCCGAGCGCGATGCCGGCAGCGACGCCCGCATCGACAGCATTGCCGCCGGCCTCCAGCATGGCGAAACCCGCCTCGGTCGCCAGATAGTGGCCGGCGACGCACATATGGCGGCGCGCCGTGACCATCGGCTGTTGCGGCAGGTCCGCCATCGTCGACACCTCCTGCCGCCTATTCGGCCGGTTCGAGCTTGTCCTGGGTACGGAACTCGAAATCGGATGCGTCGTGGCGCTCGTGCAGCTGGTCCTCGAGCGGTCCCCTGATCCGGTTCACCTTGCGCCCCCGGACCACGGCGTCGCGCGCCGCGATCTCCTCGTACCAGCGCACCACATTCCTGTAGTCCTGCGCCCCTAGGAACTCCGCTCCGTCGTAGAGCGCATTCGTGGTCAGCACGCCGTACCACGGCCAGATCGCCATGTCGGCGACGGTGTAGTCGTCGCCCCCCACGAAACGCGTCTCGGCCAGCTGCCTGTCGATCACGTCAAGCTGGCGCTTCACTTCCATCGTGTAGCGGTCGATCGGATATTGGAATTTCTCGGGAGCATAGGCGTAGAAATGCCCGAAGCCGCCACCCAGATAGGGCGCGGAGCCCATCTGCCAGAACAGCCAGGAGAGGCATTCCGCCCGCTCCGTGGGATCTTCCGGAATGAAGGCGCCGAACTTCTCGGCGAGATAGAGCAGGATCGCGCCGGATTCGAACACCCGCGTCGGCTTCGGCGTGGAGTGATCGACAAGCGCCGGAATTTTCGAGTTCGGGTTGATGGCGACGAAGCCCGAGCCGAACTGGTCGCCGTCGCCGATCCTGATGACATAGGCGTCGTATTCCGCGCCGCTGTGCCCGGCCGCCAGCAGCTCCTCCAGCATCACCGTGACCTTCACGCCGTTGGGCGTGGCCAGCGAATAGAGCTGGAGCGGATGTTTGCCGCGCGGCAGCTCCTGCTCATGCGTGGCGCCGGCGATGGGGCGGTTGACCGAGGCGAAGCGGCCGCCGCTCTCGCGCTCCCAGGTCCAGACTTTCGGCGGTTCGTAAGCGGAGGCGTCGGTCATGTCGTCGTCCTTCACGGGCATCGGGTATGCAGGGAGTGCGAAGATGCACCGTTTACCATCCCCGGAACCGGATTGCATGCGCTCCGGATCCCTCCCGCCCCAGCCCCGAGCCGTGAGTGGACGCCTCCCGGGTGCAATGGCTAGGCATATGCCGCCGGCGGGCTTGATGGGCGCCACGACCTCGCGACCATCGTGCCGCCCGCATCCGCCGCTGTCCTGCCGGTGTTATCCGCCGAGATATGCACGGCGAACGTGAGCGTTCTCGTGCAGGTCGGCTGCCGGGCCCTCCAGCGCCACAGCCCCGGTTTCAAGCACATAGGCATACCGCGCGAGCCGCAGCGCCATCTCCGCATTCTGTTCGACCAGCACGACCGGGATGCCGCGCCCCGAGATATCGATAACGATCCGCGCGATCTCCTGGACCATCACCGGCGACAGGCCCATCGACGGCTCGTCCAGCAACAGCATGCGGGGCGCGCTCATCAACGCCCGGCCGATCGCCAGCATCTGCTGCTCGCCGCCGGACATCGACCGCGCCCATTGCCGGCGCCGCTCGGCGAGGCGCGGGAAGCGGTCGAACACCTCCGCCAGCGACGCCTGGATGGCTGCCTTGTCCGTGCGCAGGAAGGCGCCCGTGTGCAGGTTTTCCTCGACCGTCAGGTCCGGAAACACCCGCCGCCCCTCCGGCACATGGGCGATGCCCCGGCGGACGATCTCTTCCGGCGCCAGTCCGTCGATCCTTGCATCGTCGAAGCGGATTTCTCCCCGGGTCAGCGGTTCCAGCCCGGAAATGGCGCGCAGGGTCGTTGTCTTTCCGGCGCCGTTCGCGCCGATGATGGTCACGATGCCGCCCGCCGGCACCGTCATCGAAACGCCCTTGAGCGCCACGGTCTTCTGATAGCGCACCTCGATATCGCCGATCTCAAGCAGCATCGCCCGCTCCGTTGCCCGTGGCCGAGCCGAGATAAGCCTCGATGACCGCGGGATCGTTGCGCACCGCCTCCGGCGCGCCCTCGACCAGCAAGGCGCCGAAGTTCATTACCGTAATGGTGTCGCAGAGATTCATCACCGCCTGCATGTCGTGCTCGACCAGCATGACGGTGACGCCCCGGTCGCGGATGCGCCGGACCAGCGCCATCATGCGCCGCGTCTCCTCGGGGTTCATGCCGGTGAAAGGCTCGTCGAGCAGCAGCACCTTCGGCTCGGCCGCGAGCGCGACCGCCATGCCGAGCATTCTCTGGTGGCCGTGCGGCAGGTTCGACACCGGCTCGCCGGCCAGTTCTTCCAGTTCGAAAAAGGCCAGCGTTTCCCGCGCCTTTGCGTCCGCTTCCCGCTCGGACAGCCGATCCGTGCCGATCAGGCGGCTGAGGAAACCGGCCCGGGCGCCGAGATGGCGCCCGACCCGGACATTGTCGAGGACCGAAAATTCCTGGAACAAGGTCGAGCCTTGGAATGTGCGTACCAGCCCCATCGCAGCGAGCGCGCTGGTCTTGCGGCCTGAGATGTCGAGGCCGCGAAAGAAAACCCGCCCGGCGGTCGGCGCGTAGAAACCGCTGATCACGTTGAAGGTCGTCGTCTTTCCCGCACCGTTCGGCCCGATCAGGCCGTGGATCGCGCCCTCGTGTACCGAAAAGCTGAAATTGTCGACCGCCACCAGGCCGCCAAACCGGCGGGTCAGCCCGCGGGCTTCGAGAATCGGCCGTTCGCCATGCACACTCATGCCGGCTCACTGCCGGCCGCGGCCGACCCGCCGCGCCGACGCTGCCACAGGGCCCGCAGCCGGGGTCCGAGGCTTTCAAGCCCGTTCGGGAGGTAGAGGACGGAGAGGATCAGGATGGCGCCGTAGATCAGGGGACGCGCCGTGTCCAGGCCCAGCGCGCGCAGGACGATCTCGTTGATGACGGTGAGCACGACAACACCGAGGATCGGGCCGTGGAAGGTGGCGGTGCCGCCGACGATTGCCCAGACCAGGACATAGACCATCTGGTCGACGCTGAAACGGGTCGGGTTCACCGCGCCGATATAGTGTGCGTACAGGCCGCCGGCGATTCCGGCGAAAAAGGAGGCAATGACGAAGGCGAGCGTGCGGTAGCGGAACGTGTCCACGCCGACAGATTCGGCGAGCCGGTCCTGCCAGTGGATTGCGTGGAAGGTCAGCCCGATGCGCGAGCGTTCGATGCGGTAGAGGACGAACAGCGAGGCCGATACCACGACCAGCGCCAGGAAGTAGTAGTTGACCGGCTCGTAGAAATCGATCGAGAGAAACCCGGTTTCGATGTCGGGAAAGGGCTCGATGCGCTTCAGGCCCTTGGGACCGCCGAAGGGATCGGTGAAGCGTTTCCAGATCAGCCGGATGATTTCGCCGGCCGCGAACGAGCCGATAAGGAAATAGAAGCCCTTCATCCGGAACAGCGGGAAACTCAGGAGCGCGGCGACTGCAGCCGCCATGCAGCCCCCGAGGAGCATGGAGAGCGGCACCGGAACGCCGGCCTGCTTTGCCAGCAGCGCACTGGCATAGGCCCCGACCCCCATGATGACGACGTGGCCGAGCGACCATTCGCCGGTCAGCGTCAACAGCCGGTAGCTGGAAACCAGGAGGACGTTGATGACGAGGAGGACCGCGATTTCCTGCTGCGAGTAGCTCAGCAGGTAGGGCAGTGCCGCCAGCGCCGCGAACAGGAAGACCGGCCGCAGCCGCCACGCGATCCGCCCGATCGAACCGCCGGTCCCGGTTGCCGGCATGGCGCCCACCGGTTCAGGCACGTTCCCTCGCTCCGAACAGGCCGGTCGGCCGGACCACCAGCACAGAGAGCATCAGGGCCAGCCCGACGATGTTGGCGATCACCCCGTCGAAGAAAGTGGTGACGAAGGTGTGGACGAAGGCATAGAGCACCGCCGCGATGACGGCGCCTTCAAGGCTGCCTACACCGCCGACGATGATGATGATGAAGGCCGTGACGATGATCGAGTGGCCGATATAGGGTGTCGGGCTGACCAGGGGCGCCGTCAAGGCGCCGGCCACGCCTGCCAGGCCGGCGCCGATGAACATGGCGATGCGAGCCGTCTGGTTCATCGAGATGCCCTGGAGGGAGGCAGCTTCGGTGTCCTGCGCACATGCGCGCAATGCCCGGCCGAACTTCGAGCGCCTGAGGAAGGCCCATAGAGCGGCGAGCAACAGGATGGCGGCGACGATCACAAAAAGCCGCTGATAGGTCAGGACGGCGCCGAAGAACTCGATCTTGCCGTGGGTCGAAGGCGGCACATGGCCCATACGCCGGCCGAAGCCGAACACGACCAGCGTTTGCAGGATCAGCAGGAATCCGATGGAGGCGATGAGCCCGCCCAGCGGATTGTCGCGCAGCGGGCGGAACATCGTCCGTTCCATGACGATGCCGACAATGCCGACGAAGACGAGGCCGGCTGCGACTGCTAGCAGGAAGGGGAAGTTCTCCTGAGCGTACAGGAACACCACGCAATAAGCGCCCACCATGTAGAGCTCGCCATGGGCGAAGTTGATGACACCCATCACGCCGAAGATCATGACCAGCCCGACCGCGATCAGCGCCATGTAGCTGGCGGCATAGGTCGCGTTGACGGCGGTCTGCCACAGCAGGTCCATCAGCGTGTCTCAACGGCCGGGGCGGACAAACGATACCGGGACCGGGCGGTGCCCGGCCCCGGCTGCCATTGGTAGCATGGCGGCGCAGCCATGCGGAACGCGGAGGGTTATCCGCGCTGGTTCCACATCTGGCCGAGAGCCGTCATGTGCTTGACCATCAGGTCCTTGTGCTTGTCCCACCAGGCGGGAATGGACCTGAACTCCTTGATCGTGGCCTTGCCGCCTTCGATCGCCACGACCGGCCAGTTGCCGACCAGGGCGTTGTCGATGCCGAACAGCTCCGTGCCCCACCAGTCGGCGGTGCCGAAGGCGTGCTTGCCGGTACCGCCGGCCTTCATTGCCTCCAGGACGGCCGCCGGCTCGGCGCTGCCCGCCTTGCCCGCGGCGTCGGCCCACAGATCCATGATCGAGGCGTATTCCCAGGACACGGCGCCCCATTCCGAGGCACCGTAACGCTTGGCGTATTCCGCGTAGAACTCGTTCGGGTTGACGAAGTTCACCCCCTCGCTGTTCAGCGCCGGGTCATCGAAGTCCGGGAACTGGAAGATGAAGCCTTCCATGAACTCCGCCGACGTCTTCTCGATGATCTTCTGGTAGAAGTCGGCGGTACAGGAAATAATCTGCCCCTTGTAACCCTGCTGGAACGCCTGTTCGCAGAGCGGATGGACATAGTCGGCGTAGCAGGTGTCCAGGCAGAGGATGTCCGGGTTCCCGGCCAGCAGCTTGGTCATGACCGGCGCGAAGTCCGTGGTCGCAGGGTCGAAGAACAGGGGCTCGTCCTGCATCTCGATCCCGGCCGCCTCGAAGGCGGCCAGATAAGTCGCCACCGATGGCTTTCCGAGGGCATCGTCCTGCGCACACATGGCGGCGGTCTTCAGCTCTGGTTTGTTTTCCGCCAGCCATTCGACGCCGGTCACATTGTAGATGGGATGCACCTCGCAGGGCGCCACAAGGGTTGTGCTGTCGGGCGACAGGTCACTCGGCAGCAGCGTCGAGAACAGCATACCTTCGCGTTCGGCGATCTTCTGCACGCCGGGCCAGGTGTCGCCGCCCAGCATCATGACGAACTTGACGCCGTCTTCCTTGATCAGCTTGGTGGCGCCGGTGCGCGCCTTGGCGGCGTCGTATTCGTTGTCGTAGCCGACGAATTCGATGTTGTAAGACTGGCCGCCAATGTTGACCCCGCCCTTGGCGTTGACCCAGTCCGCCCAGATCAGGCAACCGTCCAGGCCGGGCTTGCCCCAGGCCGCCACCGGGCCGGTGAGCGGGGCCAGGAATCCGATCCTGATGGTGTGGCTGTCGGCGAAGGCGACGCGCGACAGGCCGCTGCCCATCGCTGCCAGCGCCGTCCCCGACGCTGCCGTGGTCCCCAGAAATTTCCGCCTGCTGATTTTGCGGTCAAGTGACTTGCGCGACATACCTGCCTCCCAGAATTGCTACGCCGACGTCCGTTCCCCGCGGTGTCGCCAAGGGGCCGAAGGGCAGCCCGGTAACGCACTGCAAGGTCTGCGCGCCCGCAATCGGAGGCCGATCCGTCTGCTCCAAGACCAATTTTGACCAATTCGCACGGCGGATCGCCCGAATTTGCACGATTGCAGCCAATCCCGTACAGTATGACAAATCAGGGACTGGATACAAGGGAAAGTTGCATTAATCCCGCGAATGCAATTGTTTGCGCCCAATCCCGACGAGCCGAATTGCCGCTGGAAATTGAATCCACATGGGCATAAGGTGGCACAAAGCGGTGTAGATTGGTAAAAATTGGTTTCAGCTACCGAGACATGTCGTGAAACCGTGCGGGCGATTCGGGCCAGTCCCGACCGCCGGCCAGAACAGTGAGCGAAACCATGAGTAAACGAGTTGCTGTGATCGGTGCGGGGCCGTCCGGCCTCGCCCAGCTGAGGGCGTTCCAGTCGGCGAAGGCTGGCGGGGCGGACGTTCCGGAGATCGTCTGCTACGAGAAGCAGGCGGACTGGGGCGGCTTGTGGAACTACACTTGGCGGACCGGGCTGGATGAATATGGCGAACCGGTCCACTGCTCCATGTACCGATACTTGTGGTCGAACGGGCCCAAAGAGGGACTGGAGTTTGCGGACTATACGTTCGAGGAGCATTTCGGAAAGCAGATCGCCTCCTATCCGCCGCGTGAAGTGCTGTTTGATTACATCGAGGGCCGGGTAAAGAGGGCGGGCGTGCGCGATGCAATTCGCTTCCTTACGACTGTCCGGCGGGTCGACTATGACGACGCGACGGGCCTCTTCGCCGTCACGGCGCAGAATCTCACGACCGACGAGGAGACCACCGAGAGCTTCGATCATGTCGTCGTGGCGACCGGTCATTTCTCGACCCCGAACGTGCCGCATTTCGACGGTCTGGACCGGTTCAACGGCCGCGTGCTGCACGCCCACGATTTTCGCGACGCCGTTGAGTTCAAGGACAAGGACATCCTGATCATCGGCACCAGCTATTCGGCCGAGGACATCGGTTCCCAGTGCTGGAAGTACGGCTGCAGGTCCGTCACCGTCAGCCATCGCACCGCGGCCATGGGCTTCGACTGGCCGGACAACTGGAAAGAGGTGCCGCTGCTGCAGAAGGTCGAGGGCAATACCTGCACATTCAAGGACGGCTCGACGGCCAACGTCGATGCCATCATCCTGTGCACGGGCTATCTGCTCCACTTCCCGTTCATGGCGCCGGAGCTGCGCCTTCGGAGCGCCAACCGGCTGGCGACGGCCGACCTCTACAAGGGCGTCATGTGGGTGGACAATCCGAAGCTGTTCTATCTCGGCATGCAGGACCAGTGGTACACCTTCAACATGTTCGACGCTCAGGCTTGGTATGTCCGGGACATCGTCATGGACCGCATTCAGGTGCCGGACCGTGACGCCCGGGCAGCCGACGTCGTCGATCGGGTGGCCGCGGAAGACGCCCTCGAAGACGACTATGGCGCGATCCGCTACCAGGGCGACTATGTCAGGGAACTGATCGCCGAGACCGATTATCCGAGTTTCGATGTGGACGGCGCGAACGACGCCTTCTTCCAGTGGAAGAAGCACAAGAAGCAGAACATCATGACATTCCGGGACAACGCGTACAAGTCGGTGATGACCGGCACGATGGCCCCGACCCACCACACCGCCTGGGTCGATGCCTTGGACGATTCGATGGAGAGCTATCTCCGGGAGGATTGACGCTGTCCGGACGCCC
>MPNF01000032.1 GCA_002238885.1 Alphaproteobacteria bacterium bin95
TTTCGCTACAACGGGCTCTGGCGGGACCGGGACCCTGCGGAGGCGCCTGAGGATGCCCCCTTCGCGATCCGCCTCAAGGCGCCGCAGGAGGGCGAGACGGCCATCCGCGACCTTGTGCAGGGCGAGGTGCGGGTCGCCAATGCCGAACTCGACGACATGGTGCTGCTACGCGCCGACGGCACGCCCACCTACATGCTTTCCGTGGTGGTGGACGACCATGACATGGGCGTGACCCATGTCATCCGCGGCGACGACCATCTGAACAACGCCTTCCGCCAGGCACAGGTCTTCGAAGCGATGGGCTGGCCGCTGCCCGCCTTCGCCCATATCCCGCTGATCCACGGACCCGACGGCGCGAAGCTGTCGAAGCGCCACGGCGCGCTCGGCGTCGATGCCTATCGCGAAATGGGGTTGCTGCCGGAAGCCGTGCGCAACTACCTGCTGCGTCTCGGCTGGAGCCGCGGCGACGCCGAAATCGTCTCGACGGAAGAGGCCGTCGCCTGGTTCGGGCTGGACGCGGTGGGCCGGTCGCCAGCGCGCTTCGACCGGGAGAAGCTGGAAAGCGTCAACGCCCACTATCTGCGCTCTGCCGAGGAGGATCGATTGCTCGGACTGGTGGAACCGTTCCTCGCCGCGCCGCCGGACGAGGCCGGCCGGGCGCGCCTCCGGGCCGGCCTGGGCGCGCTTCTCCCGCGAGCGAAGACCTTGATCGAGCTGGCCGACGCCGGTGCCTTCTACACGGCGGCGCGGCCGCTGGAGCCGGATGCAAAGGCCGCGCGCCTGCTGGCGGACAAGGCAGCCCGTGCGCTGCTTGCGCGCTATGCGGCGGCGCTGGAGCGGGCGGAGTGGACGGAGGCAGCGCTGGAGTCCGCGACGCGGGCCTTCGCGGAAGCCGAAGGACTGGGGCTCGGGCGGATTGCCCAGCCGGCGCGCGCCGCGCTTACCGGACGGACCGCGTCGCCGGGCCTTTTCGAGGTGCTCGCGGCGCTGGGCCGTGACGAGGCGCTGGGCCGCCTCGGCGACGCCGCACTGTGATTGCCAAGGCGGCTGCGCCGCCATATGGTGACGCCCTAAGTCAGGGAGGACGAAGGGCGCGATGACCAGCCGCACCGTTTCCATTGTAGATCGGGCCAACAACAGGACCGTTGAGCTTCCGATTATGAGCGGAACCCTGGGAACGGACGTCATCGACATCCGGTCCCTCTACAAGGAACTCGGCTATTTCACCTTCGACCCGGGCTACACCGCCACGGGAAGCTGCCAGTCCAAGGTGACCTATATCGACGGAGACGAGGGCGTCCTGCTCTACCGCGGCTATCCCATCGAGCAGCTGGCCGAGCACTCCGACTATATGGAGACCTGCTACCTCATCCTGTTCGGGGAGCTGCCGAACGCGGAACAGAAGACGAAATTCGTTTACGACATCACGCATCACACGATGCTGCACGACCAGATCAACAACATCTATCGGGGCTTCCGGCGGGACGCTCACCCGATGGCGGTCATGTGCGGCGTGGTCGGCGCGCTGTCGGCCTTTTATCATGACAGCATCGACATCGAGGACCCCTGGCACCGGACCGTCGCCTCCTACCGGATGATTGCCAAGATGCCGACCATCGCGGGCTGGGCGTACAAATATTCCATGGGCCAGCCCTTCACGTATCCACGCAACGACCTCGACTACGCCTCCAACTTCCTCCGGCTCTGCTTCGCGGTGCCGACGGAAGACTTCGAGGTCAACCCGGTGCTCGCCAAGGCGATGGACCTGATATTCATCCTCCACGCCGACCACGAACAGAACGCGTCTGCCTCGACGGTGCGGCTGGCGGGCTCCACCGGGGCCAACCCGTTTGCCTGCATTGCGGCCGGCTGCGCCGCGCTATGGGGCCCGAGCCATGGTGGCGCGAACGAGGAAGTGCTCAAGATGCTGGCCGAGATCGGCTCGGCGGACAAGGTGGGCGACTGGGTGCTGAAGGCCAAGGACCCGGACGATCCCTTCCGTCTCTTCGGCTTCGGCCACCGGGTTTACAAGAACCATGACCCCCGGGCGCGGGTGATCCAGAAAGCCTGCCACGACGTGCTGAACGAACTCGGCCTGCACGACCCGTTGCTGGAGGTCGCGCTTGAGCTGGAGAAGGTGGCGCTGGAGGACGATTTTTTCATCGCGCGCCGCCTCTATCCGAATGTGGACTTCTATTCAGGCATCATCCTGAAGGCGATGGGCTTCCCGGTCTCCATGTTCACGGCGCTGTTCGCCGTGGGCCGTACGGTCGGCTGGATCGCGCAGTGGAACGAGTTGATCGAGGACCCCTCGCAGAAGATCAACCGTCCGCGGCAGCTCTATATGGGCCCGCCCCAGCGAGACTACGTCCCCCTCGCCGAGCGGGGGTAAAGCACCGACGGTAGTCGCCTCTTGTCGGGGGAAACACCGCTTATGGAGGTCTGGACCGGTTGCATGCCCGCGCCGCGCCGCATCGTTCATGAGGCGCGGGAGCTGGAGGAAAGCGGCTGGGATGGCATAAACGTTGTCGATTCCCAGAACCTCGCCGCGGATTCCTTTGTCGCGCTGGCCATGGCGGCGACCTCGACAGAGCGGCTGAAGCTCGGCACCGGCGTCTCCAATCCGGTCACGCGAACCGCTGCAGTCCTGGCCTCGGCGACGGCCACCGTGCACAGCGTCTCGCGCGGGCGGATGACGCTTGGCATCGGCCGCGGCGACTCCGCGCTCGCGCATCTGGGCAGGGCGCCGGCGCGGCTTGGGCAATTCGAGCGCTATCTTCGCCATCTCCAGGCCTATCTTTCCGGCGGCAACGTGCCGTTCGACGAACTCGTCGATATTCCTGCTGCTTCCGCGCCGCCGGTAGAAACCCTTGGGCTTGCAGAGACCCCGGACGCGAGCGGGATCCGATGGATTGCCGGCACGACGGCGAGAGACGGCAAGCCGCTTGTCGAGGTCGCGGCGACAGGGCCGAAGGTCATCGCCATCGCGGCGCGGCTGGCCGACAGGGTGATGTTCGCCCTCGGTGCCTCGCCGGAGCGGATCGGCTGGGGCATCGGTATTGCCCGCGCCGCGCGGGAGGCGGCGGGCCTCGATCCGGAGGGCCTGCGCTTCGGCGCCTATGTCTCCTGCGGCTGCCATCCTGACATGGAAACGGCCCGGGACATGGTGCGCGGCAACCTGACTGTCTTTGCGCGCTTCGCCATCATGCACGGCAGGACGAGCGGCCCGCTCTCCGACCGGAGCCGGGACGTGATGCGAAAATTGCGCAGCGCCTATGACATGCACAGACACACGCAGGGAGACTCAGCCCAGGCAGCGGTGCTCACGCCCGAGTTCATTGAGGAATATGCCGCCGTCGGATCGCCGGAGCAGGTTCTGGAACGGCTAGTCGGGTTGCGGGAGCTGGGACTGGACAAAGTCGTCATCAACGGCAATTGGCGCAGCGCCAGAGGCGGTTCCGGCGCCGCCGCCAGACAGCTGATCGAGACAGAGGTCCTTCCCGCGCTGCGCGCTTGACCGCTATCCCCAGGCCAGTTCGGCGAAGCCCTCGAGGCGGCGTGTGCAGGTGTCCTCGTCCGGGCTCTCATAGCCGACGATGAGCGTTTCCAGGCCGGCTTCGGCGAAGGCCGCGAGGTCGTCGCGGATGGCGGCACGGTCGCCGGTGAAGGGGCGGCGGTTGCCCTCGTCGTCGAGAACCGTCTCGCCGGGCATCACCCAGATGGCGTAGAGGCTGCCGGAAGGCGCCGGTCGCCCGGCTTCTTCGGCCGTTTCCCTCACCTGGGCGAGGCCGGCGGCGTAGCGTTCCGGCGTGTTGAACCGCCAGCGGGGATGGTTGCCGAGCGGATACCAGGCGTCGCCCAACCGCCCCGCGCGGCGCCGGGCCGCCGGGCTCTCGCCGCCGACCCAGACTGGGGGATGCGGCTTCTGCGCGGGCTTCGGCGAGAACAGCAATCCGTCGAAGGCCACATGCTGCCCCGCATAGGCCGGCGCTGGCTCCGTCCAGAGACTGCGGAAGGCTTCCAGAGTCTCGTTGGCCACGGCGCCCCGGCGTTCGAAGTCCGGCGCGTCCAGCAGGTCGAACTCTTCGCGCAGCCAGCCGACGCCGACGCCGAGCGTCAGCCTGCCGCCCGAGAGTATGTCCGCCGTCGCGAGCATCTTTGCGGCAAGCAGGGGCGGGCGGTGGCCCAGCACCATGACGGAGGTAAGCAGCCGGATGCGCTCGGTTGCAGCCGCGAGGAAGCCGACCGTCGTCACCTGCTCCAGGCATTCGCCCGTGTCCTCCGCGAACCAGCGCCCGTCCTTCGTATAGGGATAGGTCGTGGCGGAGGCGCGGGCGATCACCACATGGTCGCTGACGCCGAGATAGCCGTAGCCGGCGGCCTCGGCGCGCTGCGCCATCCGGCGCAGGGAGTCCGGCTGTCCCGCGGGGCCTCGCAGGCCGAGATGAAGTCCGAATTGCATGGGGCGCGGTCTCCCTTGGGCTGTTCCCGGACCTGCCTCCAGCGCTCAGATGCTCCCGAGCGTCAGCCAGGCGCGGAACGCGGTCTCGAACGCGGCGGCGCGAACCGGGCGCAGGCGATCGGCGCCGTCCTTGTGTACCGGCAGCGGCGGGGGGGGAGCCAGTGGCCGAGCACCGTGCCGGGCCCGATGCCGCGGCCGTTATAGCCCATCACGGCCCAGAGCCCGTGCGCCGGGGTGAGCAGGCGGGGCAGGTGGTCGCGGGTAAGCGCGATGCGCCCGTGCCACGCGCACTCCCAGTCCAGCTTGCCGAGCGCTGGAAACAGCCTGCGGGCGGTCCTGTCCGCCCACCGCTCGGACAGCCGGCCGGCAAGGCGGCCCATGCTGCCGAGGATCAGCCGCCCGGCGCGATCCCGCCTTGCCGAGGTCATCACCGGCGCCGTATCCCACACGCCCTGGCGGCCCGGCACGATGTCCGCGCCCGCTTCGCCGAGCGGCTTGCTGGCAATCTGGAAATAGTGGATCGGTGTGTAGGCCGCATCCGCGCCGAGGCCGCCGCCATAGGCATTGGTCGCCAGCAACACCTGCCCCGCACGAACGCGGCCGTGCGGCGTCTCGACGACCCATCCGTTTCCGGCGCCGGAGACGCCGGAAACGGGCGTGCCGGCGAATATGCGGGCGCCCGCATTGCGCCCGCCGGCGTCGATGGCGGCGGCGGCGAGGCCGCGTGCATAGCCGAGCGGGTTGATGGTGCCGGCCCGCCGATCCAGCAAGCCGCCGTGAAAGGCGCGGGTGCCGATGGCCTTTGCAGCGGCGTCGCGGTCCAGCAGTTCCACGGGTGCGCCCAGTGCCGACCAGGCTGCGCAGCGCTCTTCGAGCTCCCGCTGTCCCGATGGGCTGTGGGCGGCGTGGATCGTGCCCGTGCGGGTGGCCTCGCAGTCGATACCGTGCCGGTCGATCAGCGTGAACACCCGGTCCGGCGCCTCGGAAAGCGCCGAGACCAGCTGTTCGCCTTTCTCCTTGCCGAGCGCCGCTTCGATGCGGTCGGGCGGTAGCCAGAGGCCGGCATTGACGAGGCCGACATTGCGCCCTGAGCCGCCATAGCCGATCTCGTTCGCCTCCAGCACGCAGCAGGTAACGCCGCGCTCGGAGAGGTGCAATGCGGCGGAGAGGCCGGTGAAGCCTGCGCCGACAATGGCGACTTCGGTCTCGATATCGCCGTCCAGTGGCGGGCAGTCGGGTCCGGCTGGCGCCGTCCGGGCCCAGAGAGAGTCCAGCCTAGACAACCGACAAATCGGCCGGGTGGCCCATCAGGAAGGCCCCTACGGTGCGAAAATGCGACTTGCGGCCCTGGAGTTGCTGGGTGACGGAATGGAGGTCACGGAAGCGGCGCTCGAACGCCGCTTCGGCGAAGATCGCGCTCGCACCAGCCGCGTCGTAGAGCAGGTCGGCGGCCGTCTTCGCTTCGTGTATGGCGAAGGTGGAGGCGAGGCGGATGCGGATCCGGTCCGCAATCTCCAGCCGGCCCGATTTCTGGGTTGCCGCCCAGATGTCCTCGACCTCGGAGAGTACGAAGGCGCGCGCCGAGCGGATGCGCGCGACGGCCTGCGCGGTGTCGTACTGGACGAGGTCGTTGTCCGCGAGGCGCGACTTGTGGAGGCGGGGCGTCTTGTCCTGCGCCAGCGCCATGAAGGCGTCCAGCACGCCCTGTGCGATGCCGAGCGCCGTGCCGGCAAAGCCCATGGCGTACATGTTCATGCTGAGGAACAGGTAGAGCGGCGCCTCATATTGGCGGTAGTCCGCTTCGTCCCGGACCGTGGTATAGGCCGCCGGCACGAAGCGGTCCTTCAGCGTGTAGCCATCGCTCGCCGTGCCGCGCAGGCCGATGGTGTTCCAAATGTCCTCGATCTCGATGCTCGAAGCCGGCATCAGGAAAGACCGGATGAGCGGCGAGCCGGTGGGCATCCGCTGGCGCTCGCCGCTTTCGTCCACGACCGGCATATGCGCGCCGAGCCAGGTCGCGTGCCGGGCTCCGCTGGCGAAGGCGATCTTCGCATCGATCCGGTATCCGCCCTCGACTTCGCGGGCTTCGGCCGGCCCCGGCCCCCAGGCGAGCACGGCGGCCGGGTCGCTGCCCCACATTTCCTCCGCGACTTCCGGCGCCAGATAGGCGGCGGCCATGGCGCAGCCGTTCGCCTGGCAGAGGCACCAGGCGGTGCTGCCGTCGTGGCGCGCAACCTCGGAGATCGTCTTGAAGAACAGCGGCGGCGGCGTCTCCAGCCCGCCATAAGGCTTCGGCAGCAGCATCCGGAACAATTTGTGCTCGTGCAGCGCTTCGAGCAGGTCGGGCGTCAGCCGCCGCTGCCGGTCGATCTCCGGCGCGGCCGCCTCTATCTCGGAGCCGATGCCGCGCACGGCATCGAGCACATTGTCCGGGCGGGACATCAGAACATGATGACGCTGCGCGCCACGCTGCCTGATTTCATATCATCGAAAGCCTGGTTGATATCCTTGAGCTCGATGCGTTGCGAGATCATCTCGTCGAGGCGCAGCTTGCCGTTCAGGTAGAAATCGACGAGGCGGGGCATGTCCACCCGGAACCGGTTCGAGCCCATGGTCGAGCCCTGGATGCGTTTCTCGCGCAGGAACTCCGGCCCGTGCAGCTCGATCTTGGTGCCGACCGGCACCATACCGACGATCGTCGCCGTGCCGCCCGGACGGATCATGCGGAAGGCGTTCTCGGACGTGGCCTTGAGGCCGATGCACTCGATGGCGTGGTGGACGCCGCCACCGGTGATCTCCCGCACCTCGCCGACCATGTCCTGCTCTGTCGCGTCGATCACATGCGTTGCGCCGAACTCCTTGGCGAGGTTGAGCTTGGAGCCGACCGTGTCGATGGCGATGATCCGCCCGGCCCCGGCTATGGCCGCACCGTTGACGGCCGAGAGCCCCACGCCGCCGCAGCCGATGATCGCCACATCCATGCCGGGCTCGACCTTGGCCGTGTGGAAGACGGCGCCCACGCCCGTCATCACGCCGCAGCCGATGAGCGCGGCGCGGTCGAGCGGCATGTCCTCGCGCACCTTCACCAGCGCATGCTCATGCACCAGCATCATCTCGGCATAGGAGGAGAGGTTGGCGAACTGCGTCATCGGCGCGCCACCCTTGGCCAGCCGCGGCTCGTCCTCCGGGCCACGCTGCAGGTCCGGGTTATCGCAGAGCGACATATGCCCGGTCAGGCAGTATTCGCACTCGCCGCAAAAGGCGGAGAGGCAGGTGATGATGTGGTCGCCCTTCTTCACGTAGGTGACCTGCTCGCCGACCTCCTCGACGATGCCGGCGCTCTCGTGGCCCAGCACGATGGGCAGCTTCGCCGGGTAGAGGCCTTCGACGAAATGCAGGTCCGAGTGGCAGACGCCGGCCGCCACAGTGCGCACCAGCACTTCGCGCGGGCCGGGCTTCGATATCTCCACATCCTCGATTTCGAGCGGCGTGCCGACTTCGCGGAATACGGCGGCTTTCATGGGCGTCGTCCTCTCCCGGTATCTTGCTGTCCTCAGGGGCGATGATGCCCCAAGCCGGCCACTGGCGGAATCAGTTCTTGGACCGGTCCACCAGCGCGTTTTCGCCGATCCACGGCATCATGCCGCGCAGGCGTGCGCCGACTTCCTCCACCGGATGCTCCGCCGCGCGCCGGCGCATGGCCTTGAAGCTTGCCTGCCCGGCGGCGTTCTCCAGCACCCATTCCCGTGCGAAGGCGCCCGACTGGATTTCGTCCAGAATGGTTTTCATCCGCTCCTTCACGCCAGCATCCACAATGCGCGGGCCGCGGCTGTAATCGCCGTATTCCGCCGTGTTGGACACCGAATAGCGCATCTGCGCGAGGCCGCCCTCATAGATGAGGTCCACGATCAGCTTCACTTCGTGGACGCATTCGAAATAGGCCATTTCGGGGGCGTAGCCGGCCTCGCAGAGCGTCTCGTAGCCGGCCTGGATCAGCGATGTGATGCCGCCGCAGAGCACGGTCTGCTCGCCGAATAGGTCCGTCTCGCACTCTTCCTTCATGGTCGTCTCGATGACGCCGGCCCGGCCCGCGCCAAGGGCGCAGGCATAGGAGAGGCCGAGTTCCTGGCAGTTGCCGGAGGCGTCCGCATGGACTGCCAGCAGGCTCGGCACGCCCGCGCCGCGCACATATTCGGAGCGCACCAGGTGGCCTGGGCCCTTCGGCGCGACCATGAACACGTCGAGGTCGGAGCGCGGCTCGATGAGGTTGAAATGGATCGAGAGGCCGTGCGCGACGGCGAGTGCAGCACCTTCCTTCATGTTGCCGGCAAGGTCGCCGGAATAGAGCGCCGAATGGCCCTCGTCGGGGGTGAGCATCATCACCACATCGGCAGTCCGCGCCGCCGCATCGGGCGTCATCACGGTAAAGCCGGCGCCCTCGGCCTTCGGCCGGCTGCTGGAGCCTTCACGCAGGCCGACGATGACGTTCTCGACGCCGCTCTCCCGCAGGTTGTTGGCATGGGCATGGCCCTGGCTGCCATAGCCCAGTATGGCGACGGTCCGCGACTTGATGAGGTTGAGATCGGCGTCGCGATCGTAATAGACGCGCATGGGGCAGGCTTCCTTTCTGTCGTCGTGTCTCTTGGCAGGCGTTCACATGCCTTCGGCGCCGCGGGCGATGGCCACGACGCCGGTCCGCGCCAGGTCCGTCAGGCCAAGCGGGCGCATCAGGTCGATGAAGGCGTCAATCTTTTCCGTCGAGCCGGTCACCTCGAACACGAAGGACCGATGCGTGCTGTCCACGGCGCGCGCCCGGAAGATGTCGGCAATGCGCAGCGCCTCGATCCGCCGCGGGCCGCCGCCGACCACCTTCACGAGCACCAGTTCGCGCTCGATATGCGGGCCTTCGCTGCTGAGGTCGGACACGCGGTGGACGGGCACCAGTCTCGCAAGCTGGGCCTTGATCTGCTCCAGCACCATGAGCGTGCCGGAGGTGACGACGGTGATGCGGGAGAGATGGCCGGTCGGGTCGATCTCCGCGACCGTGAGGCTCTCGATATTGTAGCCGCGGCCTGAAAACAGGCCGATGACGCGCGCCAGGACGCCGGGCTCGTTGTCCACGACAACGGCGAAAATACGCCTTTCCTGCGAATGCTCGGTGGCGGCCAAGTAGGTCTCTCCTCGCGCCGGGCGGCCAGAATTCAGGGCCAATCCTAGACGAGGACCATGCCTTCGGCGTCGATCTCCGCCTCCGGGTCTTCCATGCCGCCCAGGATCATCTCGTTATGCGCCTTGCCGGAGGGAATCATCGGGAAGCAATTTTCCTTCTGCGCGACACGCACGTCGGCGATGACCGGGCCGTCGGCGGCGATCATCGCGTCAATCAGGCCGTCCATCTCGTCCGGCCGCTCTGCGCGCAGTCCCGTCCAGCCGAAGGCTTCGGCGAGGCGCACGAAGTCGGGCAGGCTGTCGGGGTAGCTCTGGGAATAGCGCTCGCCGTGCAGCAGCTCCTGCCACTGGCGCACCATGCCCATCCACTGGTTGTTCAGGATGAAGAGCTTGACCGGCAGCCGGTATTGCGAGGCGGTAGAGAGTTCCTGGATGTTCATCAGGATCGAGGCCTCGCCGGCCACATCGATCACAAGGGCGTCCGGATGCGCGACCTGCACGCCGATGGCGGCCGGCAGCCCGTAGCCCATCGTGCCAAGGCCGCCTGAGGTCATCCAGTGGTTAGGCCGCTCGAAGCGCAGGAACTGCGCTGCCCACATCTGGTGCTGGCCGACCTCGGTGGTCACGAACACATCGTCGCGGCCGGCGATCTTCGCCTGCAGGCGCTCAAGCGCGTATTGCGGTTTGATGACCGTGTCGTCCTGCTCGTATTTCAGGCAATCGCGCTGGCGCCACTTTGCGATCTGGCGCCACCATTTTTCGACGGCGCGGTAGTCCGTGCGCCCGCCGCGCGACGACCACAGCCGCCGGATCGCATCGACCGCCTTGCCCGCGTCAGCCACGACCGGCACATCGACCATAACGTTCTTGTTGATCGAGGACGGGTCGATGTCGATATGCACTTTCTTGGCGTTGGGCGCGAAGCCGCTCAGCAGGCCGGTTACCCGGTCGTCGAAGCGCGCGCCGACAGCAAGGATCAAGTCCGCGCCGTGCATGGCGAGATTGGCCTCGTAAAGGCCGTGCATGCCGAGCATGCCGATGGATTGCGGATGCGAGGCCGGGAAGGCACCGAGACCCATCAGCGTTTGGGTGCAGGGAAAGCCTGTGGCCTCGATCAGGCGGCGGAGCACGCGGCACGCAGCCGGTCCCGAATTGATGACGCCGCCCCCGATATAGATCACCGGCCGTTTCGCTTTCTCGATCAGCGCCACGGCTCTTTCCACCGCCTGCGGCTCGGGCCGCGTGCGGGGCTTGTAGCTCCTGTGCTTTACCTCCTCCGGCGGCTTGTAGGCGCCAGTGGCGAACTGCACGTCCTTGGGGATGTCCACCACCACCGGTCCGGGACGGCCGCTGCGTGCAACATAGAATGCCTCGTGAATAGTGCCGGCGACATCGTCCGGGCTTCTGATGAGGTAGTTGTGCTTGGTGCAGGGCCGGGTAATGCCCGTCGTGTCCGCCTCCTGGAAGGCGTCGTTGCCGATCAGGTGGGTCGGCACCTGGCCGGTCAGGCAAATTACCGGGACGCTGTCCATCAGGGCGTCCGTGAGGCCGGTCACCGCATTAGTGGCGCCCGGGCCGGATGTCACGAGCACGACGCCGACCTTGCCGGTCGAGCGGGCATAGCCTTCCGCCGCGTGGACGGCGCCGCCTTCCTGGCGGACAAGGTAATGGCGCAGCTGGTTCTGCTTGAAGATCTCGTCATAGATCGGCAGCACGGCGCCGCCCGGATAGCCGAAGACCGCCTCGACACCCTGATCGACGAGGGCTTTGACGATCATTTCGGCGCCGGTCATGGTCCTGACGGTCATGGGCCTGTCTTCCGAATTCCAGGAGAGTGCGCGAACCTAAACACCGCTAAACCGCTGGTCAACAGGCAGAACGGCATGTCCGGGGCTCCGTGGAAACCGCTCCCGGCGGCCTGTCACGGGCCGCGAGCGGCCTCAGGCCGGCTGGCCATTGCGGCGGCGAACAGGGCAGGAGAATAGTCCTCCCGGAATACTGCGTCGGCCCGAAGGCGGTTGCGGAACCAGGTGCGCTGGCGCTTGGCGAAGCGACGGGTTGCGAAGACCGCCCGCCTTTTGGCCTCGTCAAGCGCGATCTTCCCGGCGAGACAGGCATGAAGCTCGGGCAGCCCCAGCGCCTTCATGGCGGGCAGGTCGGGATCGAGGCCCCGAAGGCGGTCCGCTTCCTCGACTGCGCCACTGGTGAGCATGGCGTGGAAGCGCTCTTCGATGCGCGCGTGCAGCCGTTCGCGCGGCGGGTCCAGCAGCACCGTCCAGGCCCGCAGCGGTTCGGGGCGCGGCCCTGCCTGCCAGTCCGTGAGCGGCGTCCCGGTCGCCTCGAACACCGCCCAGGCCCTGAGCAGCCGCTGGCGGTCGCCGGGCGGCACTCGCCGGGCGAGGTCCGGATCGCGCGCAGCGACCTCGCGGTGAAAGCCCTCAGCGCCCAGCGTTTCGTGGCGGGAACGGGCCATGGCCTCGAACCCGGGCGCGACCTCCGGCATGTCGGAAAAACCGTGCAGCAGTGCTTCGACATAGAAGCCGGTGCCGCCGCAGAAGATCGCCGGCCCCCCATCCGGCTCGCGGAGTGTCCTGAGCGCCATCTCGCGCCAGCGCGCTGCGGAACACCGTTCCCAAGCGGACAGGACGCCGTAGAGACGGTGCGGCACCCGCGCCTCGTCGTCCCGCCCTGGCCGCGCATTCAGCACCCGGAGCTCGCGATAGACCTGCATGCTGTCGGCATTGACCACCCTGCCGCCCAGCGCGGCCGCCATTTCCAGCGCCAGCTTCGATTTGCCGCTCGCCGTGGGGCCCGCAATGACGATGATGGGCGGCGTGTCGCAGGAGGATGGCATGGGCTGGGTGGCCGTGGCGTTGGCGCCGGAAGGCGAGGCGCTGGACGACGCGATTGTCGCGCGCCTCGCAGGGCGGCTCAAGGCGGATTCCGTGCGCCGGCTCGGGCCGGACGCGGCGGAGATGGCAGTGGCCTCGCCCGGTGCCGAACCGGGTGAGGCGGGGATCGACTGGGCCGTGCTGCCGGCGCGAGACCGGCGAAAACGCCTGCTGATTGCCGACATGGACTCGACGATGATCGTCGGCGAAACGCTGGACGAGCTGGCAGTGGAAGCCGGGATCGGGGAGCGCGTTGCCGCGATCACCGCGCGCGCCATGAATGGCGAGCTCGATTTCGAGGCCGCGGTCCGCGAGCGGGTCGGCCTGCTGGCCGGGCTGCCGCTGGCGGCAGCGGAGCGAGTGCTCGCGCGCCTCCGTCCCACGCCGGGCGCGCGCGCCGTCGTCGCAACGATGCGCGCTTCGGGCGCCCACTGCATGCTGGTGTCCGGCGGCTTCACCCTGTTCGCGGAACCGGTGGGCGCGCGGCTCGGTTTCGACGAGGTGCAGGCCAACCGGTTGGAGGTGCAGGACGGCCGGCTGACCGGCCGGGTGCTGGAGCCGATCCTCGGCCGGGACGCGAAGCGCCGCGCGTTGGAGGACCGCCGGACGACGCTTGGCCTGGCGCCCGGCGAGACGCTTGCGGTCGGCGACGGGGCCAATGACCTCGCCATGCTGGCCGCCGCCGGTCTCGGCGTTGCGTTCCGCGCCAGGCCTGCGGTGGCGGCGCAGGCCCGCATCCGGGTGGACCGGGCCGGTCTCGGCGCCTTGCTCTACCTGCAGGGCTTTGCGCGCGCCGAGTTTGTAACCTGAGCGCCGTCAGCCGTCAGTTGGCCTGCCGCTTGAGGAAGGCCGGGATATTGAGCTGCTCATCGTCCTCCGCGGGGGCCGGCACCGCATTGCCGCTGCCGATGCTTACATCCAGAACGGA
>MPNF01000033.1 GCA_002238885.1 Alphaproteobacteria bacterium bin95
AAGCGCAATGCGCTCGGCCTTGCGGGCAAGCGGCGCTTCGTAGAGGTGCTGACCGCGCTCCGCCACGAAGAGGGGCTGCGTGCGCTGGTCATCACCGGGGCCGGGGACAAGTCCTTCGTCGGCGGCACCGATATCGCCGAGATGGCCGCCTTCACGCCGGCGGAGGCGTCCGCCACGCTGACGCACCGGGTCTGCGACGCCGTGCGCAGCTTCCCGATGCCGGTGATCGCACGCATCAACGGCTACTGCTTCGGCTCGGGCATGGAGCTTGCCGCCTGCGCCGACATGCGCGCCGGGGTCGACCATGCACTGTTCGGCATGCCGGAAACTCGGCTCGGCATCCCGTCCGGGATGGAGGCGTCGGTGCTGCCCCGCCTGATCGGCTGGGGCAAGGCTTGCGAACTGGTGCTCACCGGAGACCGGATCGACGCGGCGGAGGCGCACCGCATCGGCTTCCTGGAACGCATCGCTCCTCTCGGCGGGCTCGACGACGCGGTCGAGGGCTGGATCGACTCCCTGCTCGCCTGCGGCCCGAGAGCGCTCGCCATCCAGAAGCGCCTCATCGTCGACTGGGATCGAATGTCGCCCACCGATGGCGCCCGCGCGGGCATCCAAGCCTATGTGGATGCCTATCGCACCGACGAGCCGGCCCGCATGATGACCGCATTCCTCGACCGCCGGCGTGCCCCCGCGCCGGATTGACGCGACGCTGGCTTCTTCTATATCCGCCCTTCCTCGACCGCATGGCAGGCGGCCTCCGACGATCCGTATCGTTTCAGCGCCGGTGTCTCGGCCCGGCAGCGCGCATTTGCGAACGGGCAGCGGGGGTGGAAATGGCAGCCGGCGGGCGGGTCGAGCGGGTTGGGCACTTCGCCACCCATCGGCTCGCGCACATGGCCGGACATGGCGAGGTCCGGAATCGCGTCCAGCAGCATCTGCGTATAGGGGTGGCGCGGCGCGGAAAAAAGCGTTTCGGAGTCCGCGATCTCGACGATGCGCCCGAGATACATCACGCCCACCCGGTCGGAAATATGGCGCACGGCCGCCAGGTTGTGGCTGATGAACAGGTAGGTAAGCCCAAGCTCTTCCTGCAAATCCCGCATCAGGTTCAGGATTTGCGCCTGCACCGAGACATCGAGCGCGGAGGTCGGCTCATCGCAAACCAGGAATTCCGGATTGCTGGAAAGGGCCCGGGCAATCGAAATGCGCTGGCGTTGCCCGCCGGAAAACTCATGCGGGTATTTCTCGCCGTCGGCAGGCGAAAGGCCCACTTGCGACAACAGGTCGCCGACGCGCTCGTCCTGTTCCGCCCGCCCCTTCGTCAGCTCGAAGGCGCGCAGCGGCTCCGCCACGATGTCGCGCACCCGCCAGCGGGGATTGAGGCTGGCATAGGGGTCCTGGAAGATCATCTGCATCCGGCGGCGGATGCGGGTGCGCTCGGCCGCCGGGAGGCCGGTGAGGTCCAGCCCGTCGAACAGCACCCGCCCGGAAGTTGGGCGGTAGAGGCCCACAACCAGCCGGGCGACGGTAGATTTGCCACAGCCGGACTCGCCGACCAGCGCGAGCGTTTCGCCCTTCGCAACCGAAAATGACACGCCGTCCACGGCTTTCAGAAAGACGCGCGGGCTGCCCTCGATCGTGCGCGAAAGCCAGGGCTTCGAGACATCGAAATGCCGCGCGACCGCCTCCGCGGCGACGAAATCAGCGGAGCTTGGGGTTGAGGGCATCGCGCAGCCAGTCGCCGAGCAGGTTGACGGAAAGCACCAACACGGCAAGCGTGACGCCGGGGAAGATCGTCACCCACCACTCGCCGGAAAACAGGAAATCGTTGCCAATACGGATAAGGGTTCCGAGGGACGGCTCCGTCGGCGGCACGCCGATGCCGAGAAACGAGAGCGTCGCCTCCGTAATGATGGCGACGGCGAGGTGAATCGTCGCAATCACCAATACCGGTCCCATCGCGTTCGGAAGAATATGGCGGAGCATTATGCTCGCCGAAGAAATGCCGATCAGCCGCGCCGCCTGCACATATTCCTTGTTCTTCTCGACAAGCGTCGAACCGCGCACGGTGCGCGCATATTGCACCCACCCGGAAATGCCGATGGAGAGCACCAGCACATAAATTGCCAAGTCGTCCTGGCGTTCGCTCGGCAGGATCCCGCGCAGCACGCCGTTCACCAGAAGCGCAATGAGGATGGCGGGAAAGCTGAGCTGAATGTCCGCCACGCGCATGATGAAGGCGTCGACGCGCCCGCCCGCATAGCCGGAGACAAGGCCCAGCCCGACGCCGACGAAAAGCGAGAGCAGCACGGAGGCAATACCAACCCCGATGGAAATCCGCGCCCCGTAAAGAATCGCCGAGAGCAAGTCCCTGCCCTGGTCGTCCGTGCCGATAGGGAAGCGCGCCTCCCCGTCCTCCAGCCAGAAGGGCGGAATATGCGCATCGAGCAGGTCGAGGCTTGCGAGATCGAACGGGTCGTACGGGGCGATGACGGGTGCGAGGAAGGCGGCCAGAACCGTGGCGCCGGCAATCGCGGCGGCCACGACCGTGATCCTCGACCGGGTGAAGGAATACCAGAGGTCGCTGTCCCGCCATCCCCTCACCAGGCAGCCCCCCGGTCGAGCCGCAAGCGTGGATCGACGACGTAGTAAAGCAGGTCCACGGCCAGGTTGATCGCGACGAAGAGGAACGCGATCAACATCAGGTATGCGGCCATGATCGGGATATCGACGGTCTGGATCGATTGCAGGAACAGCAGTCCCATTCCAGGCCACTGGAAGACGGTCTCCGTGATGATGGCGAAGGCGATGATGCCGCCGAGTTGGAGCCCTGTGATGGTAATGACCGGCACGAGGGTGTTTTTCAAGGCGTGGCCGAAATGGACGGCCCGGTTGGACAGCCCACGCGCCCGGGCGAATTTGATGTAGTCGGTGCGCAGAACCTCCAGCATTTCCGAGCGCACCAGGCGCATGATGAGCGTCATCTGGAAGAGGCCGAGCGTGATCGCGGGCATGACGAGGGCCTGCAATCCGCTGGCGGTCAGCAATCCGGTCGTCCAGCTGCCTAGATCGACGGTTTGCCCACGCCCGAAACTCGGCATGACGCCAAGCGTTACCGAGAAGATGAAGATCAGCAGGATTCCGATCAGGAAGGTCGGCAGCGAAATCCCGGCCAGGGAAACCGCCATGAATACCTTCGACAGCCAACTGTCGCGGTATAGTCCGGTAAAGACCCCCATCGGCACGCCTACCGCGAGCGCGAAGAGGGCGGAAACCATCGCCAGCTCGAATGTCGCGGGAAAGCGCGCGCCGAGCAGTTCCGTCACCGGCTTCTTGTGCTGGTAGGAAATGCCGAAATCGAGTTGCGCCGCCTTGGCGATATAGCGCGCGAACTGAACGTGGAAGGGGTCGTTCAGACCGAGACGCTCCCGCAGCGCTTCACGCTGTTCGAGCGTCGTCTCGATACCGACCATCTGGTGCACCGGGTCGCCGACGAACCGGAACATGGAGAACGCAATCAGCGCCACGAACAGGATCACGACGACGGATTGCATGAGGCGCCGGAGGGTGAAGGCGATCATCGGTCGAGCCTGCTACGCGGCCCCCCGGGGCCGGTCAAGCATGTTATAGACTGCCCGCCCGCACAGGACGAGGAGAGGGACTCCCATGCGTATCGTCATCAATGGCCAGCAGGCATTCGGCAAGGCGGTACTCGACGCGCTAGTCGCACGCGGCGAGGATGTCGTAGCTGTGTATTGCGCTCCGGACGCCAGGCCTGACCGCCCCGACGCACTGAAGGTCGCGGCTGGCGAGCACGGCCTGCCCGTCTTCCAGCCGAAGAGCTTTCGGGACCCGGCGGTTCATGAAGACTTCGCAGCGCTAAACCCAGACCTCTGCGTCATGGCGTATGTGACCAAGATCGTGCCCTCTTCCTTCCTCAACCTGCCTGCTCTCGGCACCTTTCAGTACCACCCTTCCCTCCTCCCCCTGCATCGGGGTCCGAGTTCGATCAACTGGCCGATCATCCAGGGCCGAACGGAAACCGGGCTCACGATCTTCTGGCCGGACGACGGCCTCGATACCGGCCCCGTGCTGCTCCAGAAGAAGACCGCCATCGGCCCCGACGACACGCTCGGAAGCATCTATTTCGACCGCCTGTTCCCGATGGGTGTGGACGCGATGCTGGAGGCCGTCGATCTGGTACGGGCCGGAAACGCGCCGAAGATCGTGCAGGACGAGGCGCAGGCAACCTACGAAAGCTGGTGTACCGCCGACGATGCCGGGATCGACTGGTCCCGCCCGGCCGGCGAAGTCTACAACCTGATTCGCGGTTGCAACCCTCAGCCGGGCGCCTGGACGACGCGCGGCGGCGCGAAATTCCAGATATTCGACGCCCGCCCGGAAGACGGTTCGCCCGGTGCCAAACCCGGAACGGTCCTGTCGGTGGATGATGAGGGCGCCGTAGTCGCGGCTGCCGGCGGGGCCGTGCGCGCGATCCGGGTCCGCCCGGACGGCGCCGGGAAGATCGGCGCGGCTGAGGCGGGGCTCGAAGCGGGCGAGGTACTGGGCGCATAGCCCGACCGTTCTGCGGATTTCGGCAAAGGATTAAAGACGATGAAACGCATCTTCGTCACGCGGCGCCTGCCGGAACCCGTGGAAGCACTGCTCTCCCGGTCGTTCGACGTGACCTTTAACGTCGATGACCGCCGGCTTTCTTCCGCCGATGTGGTCGCCGCTTGCGACGGCATGGACGCGCTCGTCATCAACACGACCGAACGTCTCGATGCTGCTGCGGTCGCCGGCCTTCCGACCACGCTGAAAGCAGTAGCAACCTATTCCGTCGGCCATGAGCATCTCGATCTCGACGCACTGCAGGCTCGGGACATTCCCGTCGTCTATACGCCCGATGTGCTCAGCGCTACGGTCGCTGACAACGCCATGCTGCTGATGCTGGGCGCCGCCCGCCGCGCCCGCGAGGGGCAGGCGCTGGTCGTCGAGGGCAGATGGAAGGGCTGGGGACCGCGCCAGCTGATCGGCACCGAGGTGACCGGCAAGCGGCTCGGGATATTCGGCATGGGTAGGATCGGGCGCGAGATCGCCGTGCGCGGCAGGGCTTTCGACATGGAGATCGGCTACCACAACCGTCGGCCGCTGGAGTCCGAAGCGGGCCTGTATTTCTCCGACGAGGGGGAATTTCTCTCCCGCAGCGACATTCTGGTTATTGCCGCTCCCGCTTCGCCGGAAACGCATCGCTGGCTGAATGCCGAACGGATTGCCCGCCTTCCGGCAGGCGCGCTGGTCGTGAACATTGCGCGCGGCAGCCTGGTCGATGACGACGCCCTGACGGCGGCGGTCGAGAGCGGATATCTCGCAGGAGCCGGCCTGGACGTGTTCGACGGCGAACCGGATGTCCATCCGGCCTACCTGCGGCTCGATCGCATTTATATTCAGCCGCATATCGGCAGTTCCACGATGGAAACGCGGCTTGCGATGGCCGAGCATGTGATTTCGGGACTGGAAGCCCTGTTTGCCGGGCGCAATCCGCCAAACCGCCTCGCTTAGGCGCGCGGTCTGCGACATTCGGCCTTGCCGAATAATCGCTCGGGAACCGCTTGAACCGGGCGGAAGTCCTTGACAATTTCCGAACTCGGCATAAGAACTCCGCTAACTCAATTTGATGAGAGATCGTTCGACAGAACACATGACATTCCAAAATCTCGGACTGAGCGAAGAGACGCTCAAAGCGGTCGAGGACTCGGGCTACACCGAACCGACGCCGATCCAGGAACAGGCAATACCGGTTGTGCTCATGGGACGCGATGTCCTCGGTTGCGCACAGACGGGCACCGGCAAGACCGCCGGATTCACCCTGCCGATGATCGATATGCTCACCAGCGGACGCGCCCGGGCGCGCATGCCGCGCTCCCTCATTCTGGAGCCGACGCGCGAGCTTGCAGCCCAGGTGAATGAGAACTTCGACCGATACGGCAAGTATCACCGGCTGAGCACAGCCTTGCTGATCGGCGGAGAGAGCTTCGTCGATCAGCAAAAGGCGCTGGAGCGGGGCGTCGACGTATTGATCGCCACGCCGGGGCGCCTGATCGACCTTTTCGAACGCGGACGCATCCTGCTGAGCGACGTCAAGGTGCTCGTTATCGACGAAGCCGACCGTATGCTGGATATGGGCTTTATCCCCGATATCGAACGCATCGTCGGCCTGCTGCCCAGGAAGCGCCAGACGCTGTTTTTCTCGGCGACAATGCCGGCTGAAATTCGCAAGCTTGCCGACAATTTCCTGAGCGAACCGAAGGAAATTTCAGTTACCCCGCCCGCTTCCCCCGCGGAAACGGTCGATCAGCAATTGGCGCTCGTCCACCGCGACGACAAGCGCGCGGCGCTGCGGGAAATTCTGCGCTCCGAGGAGGTCGAGAACGGCCTCGTCTTCTGCAATCGCAAGCGCGATGTCGATATCCTTGTGAAGTCGCTGACGAAACATGGGTTCGAGGCTTCGGCGCTGCATGGCGACATGCCGCAGTACCGCCGCACCGATACGCTGGACCGGTTCAGGTCGGGCGACATCCGGCTGCTCGTGGCCTCCGATGTGGCAGCGCGCGGCCTCGACATCCCGCGGGTCAGCCACGTATTCAACTTCGACGTGCCGATCCATGCGGAAGACTATATTCATCGCATCGGGCGGACCGGGCGGGCTGGACGGTCGGGCACGGCCATTACCATTGCGGAACCGGAAGACGCATACCATGCCGGGCGGATCGAGAAGCTGATCGGCCGCGATGTGCCCCGGCGCACGCTTGAGACGGTCGAAACCGCGAACTGGGACGACGAGCCGAAGCGCCGCCGCCGCAGCCGGGCGGCTCCGGCTGAACGCGCGGCCCCGGCCGAGCGCAGCGCCGCCCCGAAAGACCGGCCGACCCGCAGGACGGCGACACCTGCTGTGAAGGAGCGGAGACGCCGGGCCGCTCCTCCGGTTGACGCGCACCGTTCGGATACGGCCTTCGGCGAGCACATTCCGGCGTTCCTGCTGCGTCCCGGCGCCGACCCGGATGCGCAGTCAGCCTGAGGCTTGGCTCCAGGTCGGGAGGCCGGTATGCGACCGATCTTTGTGATGGTGAAATGCTCGCTCGGCAAGGCGTATGAGGTTGCCGACCGTCTGGCGCAGGAAGTCGAGCAGGCTTCGGAAATCTATTCCACATCCGGGCAGTACGATCTGCTGGTCAAATGCTACCTCGAAGACGACGCGGACCCCGGCCACTTCGTAACCGAGCGTCTGCAAACGCTGCCGGGCGTCACCGACACATTTACCCTGATTACCTTCAAGGCGTTTCGGTGACTGCCGACAACGACCCGTTGCCGGTCAGCGTCATCACCGGTTTTCTCGGCAGCGGCAAGACTACCCTGCTGTCCCGCCTGATCCGCCGGGACGGGATGGAGCGCACGGCCGTCGTCATCAACGAATTCGGCGAGGTCGGCCTCGATCACGAACTGGTCGCGGCGTCGAGCGACGAGAACGTCATGGTGATGGACTCCGGCTGCATCTGCTGCTCGATCCGGGGCGAGCTTGCCGAGACCCTGCGCGACCTTTTCGGGCGCCGCGCACGGGAGGAGATTCCGGCCTTCGACCGCGTGGTGATCGAGACCACCGGCCTCGCCGATCCGGCCCCCGTGCTGCACACGCTGATGGCCGACCCGATGGTGGCGACCTGTTTCCGGCTCGACAGCGTGCTGGCCACGGTGGACGGTGTGCACGGCGACGGCCAGCTCGACCGGCACGAGGAATCGCTGAAGCAGGCCGCAATGGCCGACCGGCTGCTGCTGACCAAGACGGACATTGCCGGGGAAGACGGCGTTTCCGCGCTGGAGGACCGCCTGGCCGGGATCAATCCGAGCGCGCCGCGCTACCGCGTGGTCCAGGGAGAAATCGAGCCCGACCGGCTGTTCGGCGCCGGCCTTTACGACCCCGCCACCAAGTCGGTGGACGTCCGCAACTGGCTGCGCGAAGAGGCCTTTCACGCGCACGACCACCACCACGGTCACGACGACCATGACCATGACCACGGCAGCCACAGCCATAGCGACCGGTTCACGTCATTCTGCGTGCGCCGGGAGGGCGCGTGTTCCTGGAACACATGGGTGGGCTTCCTGGAAGCGCTGATTACTTCCCACGGTGAATCCCTGCTTCGTCTCAAAGGCATATTGAATGTTACCGGGCTGGAAACTCCGGTCGCCGTGCACGGCGTGCAGCACATGTTCCATCCGCCCGCCATCCTGGAGGCCTGGCCCTCCGACGACCGCACCAGCCGGATCGTCTTTATCGGCGACGGGCTGTCGCAGACCGGCATCGAGAAAATGCTGAACGCCTGGATCGAGGCGGATGAGGGGGCGAACCCGTGAAAATCGCGAATATCGAGACCGTCACACTGTCGATCCCGTTCGATCACGGGGGTCCGCCTACGGGCTTCGGCGGCACGGAATGGCGCAATCTCGACACGCTGCTCATCAGGGTTGAGACCGATGAAGGCCATGTCGGCTGGGGTGAAGCGTTCGGCTTCAATGCGATTCCCTCGACGCGGGCGGCGCTGGAAACGATGATCGCGCCGCTCGTCATCGGTCGGGACGCGGGCGACATCGCCGCTCTGCATTTCGAACTCCAGCAAATGCTCCATATTTTCGGTCGGTACGGACAGACGATCTTCGCGCTTTCCGGCCTGGATATCGCCCTCTGGGACATCGCCGCCAAGGCTGCGGGCATGCCTTTGCACCGGCTGCTCGGCGGTGCGCAGCGCATGTCGCTGGAGGCTTATGCCAGCCTGCTGCGTTATTTCGAGCCCGATCTCGTCGGTAAGCGCTGCGCCGACGCCGCCTCGCAGGGTTTCGGGTGGATCAAGCTGCACGAGCGTATGGAGCCCGCCGTGGCCGCTGCCCGCGGCGCCATTCCGGCCGAAACGAAATTAATGGTGGACACCAACTGTCCGTGGACGCTCGCGGAAGCCATGGCAAAGGCCGAGTCCTTCGAGCCGCACGATGTGCACTGGCTCGAAGAGCCGATGTGGCCGCCGGAAAACTTTGCGGGCCTCGCCGAACTACGCGGCATGACCGACATGGGCATTGCAGCGGGCGAGAACCTCTGCACCGCTTGGCAATTTCAGGCAATGCTCCAGGCCGAGGCGGTGGATGTGGCCCAGCCCAGCGTCACGAAAGTCGGCGGCGTAACCGAGATGCGCAAGATCGAGACGCTCTGCAATCTCCACAATGTCCGCTATGTGCCGCACTCGCCCTATTTCGGGCCGGGCTTCCTCGCAACCCTGCACCTGCTTGCCGTCGCGGACGCAGAGGAGCCGGTTGAGCGGTTCTTCGGCGTGCACGAGGCGGAAATCTTCGGCGATCTCTGCAAGGTTGAGGACGGGCGCATCGCGGTGCCGGACGGTCCCGGACTCGGGGCGGACCCGAGCCCGGAAGTCCTGCGGGATTACGCCGTAGCCTGAACGGTTTGCCGCCTATTCCTGAGGATAGCGCCAGGGCGCCTCCGGCTGCTCGGCGTCCTCGTCGACGGTCCATTGCGGCAGTGAGAAGCCGTCCGCCACCTTCGAGAACACCATCCGGACGCGTGTGCCGATACCGACCGACCCGATCGTCTCCGGCGGCACGAACTCGCCGTCGGCCGTGACGAGATTGCCGGCGACCCGCAGCGCTTCATGCTCCGAGGGCTCGCCCTTTTGCGTGTCGAGATCGACCAGCAGGATCATGTAGGGCACCTTCTCGCGAAATGCCGGCTGGATCGGATGGTGCACTTCGACATAGGAATGCACCGTGCCTTTGCCCTCGACAGGGACCCACTCATATTCGCGGTCCGTGCTCCATGGGCATGCGGTCGTTGGCGGATAGCGCAACAGCCCGCTTTCCGGGCTCCGTTGCAGGCGGAACTCGCCCTTGTCGCACCAGGAGAAGAACTCCCGGTTTTCCCGGTCCACATCGTCCACGGTGAGCATCATGCCCATATATTCGCCTTGAAGCGGCATCGTCAGTTTCCCCCTCAGCGCGCGTCTTTGGTCATGATCATGGCCGAGCCGGTGCCCGGCATGGCCCAGCCGAGATTGGCCGTCAGCTCGACATCCTTCACTTGCCGGCAGCCGCCTTCGCTGTAGTCGTAGGTGTGCTGTTTCCTGCCGTCCGGCCCGACGGGGCAGCTGTCGTCCACCTGGCCCCGCAACTGGCGGGTGTTCTCGATCACCATATTCATGCCGTGGGTGTAGCCTTCGCAGAGATGGCCCCCGGAGGTGTTGTTGGGCCGCTTGCCGCCGAGTTCGATGATCCCCGACGACACATAGTCGCCGCCCTCCCCCTTCTTGCAGAAGCCGTAGTCTTCCAGTTGCAGCATGGTGGTGAAGGTGAAGGCGTCGTAGGAGCCGGTCAGGTCTATGTCTTCCGGCGTCACGCCTGCATTGGGAAACAGGATGTCCTTGGCGTAGTGGCCGGCGACGGTCGAGATCGGCCCGTGCTGGTAGTGCATGTCGATGCGCGGCTTGCAGCACCGCCCGACCACTGACTGGATGACCGCCGGCGGATTGCGGCAGTCGCGCGCCCGGTCGAGCCGGGTGACGATGACGCAGGTGGCGTTGTCCGTTTCGACGCAGCAGTCGAGCAGATGCAGCGGCTTGCAGATGATGCGGCTGCCGACGACATCGTCCACCGTCAGGCGGTTCTTGTAGTACGCCTTGGGGTTGTTGGACGCATGCTTGGAATGCGCGACCTTGACCGCCGCAACCTGCTCCGGCGTGGTGCCGTAGTCGTACATGTGGCGCAGGAAGGTCGGGGCGAACATCTGCCCGGCGCTCTGCCAGCCATAGGCGCGGTGATGGATCTGGTCGCCATTGATCGGCACGGCCGAGCGCGCGCCCGTGCCGCCGATGCGCACCTGGCTGTAGCCGTTCATGGAGCGGAAGATCGCCACGGTCTTGCACATGCCGGCTTCGATGACGCCGATGGCGATGCCGATCAGCGCCTCGGTCGAGGAGCCGCCGCCATGCACGTCCATGTAGAAGTTCAACCGGATGCCGAGATCGCCCGCGACGAAGGGCGCGAACACCGAATCGTTGCCGGAATAGCTCAACATGCCGTCGATGTCGCCCGGCGCCAGGCCGGCATCTTCCATGGCGTTCTTGACCGCCCAGGTAGCCAGCGAGCGGGTCGAGTATTCGGAGCCGCGCATATAGGCGGTCTCCCCGACCCCGGCGATGGCGTATCGCCCGCGGAGATGCTTCGGCGACGAGGTATCGACGTCGCTTACGCTGGACAAGGTCATGGGTCTGCTTTCTCCATTTGCAGTCTTTCGAGGATAGTGCGGGTATTGCGCGGGCGTCAGACGCCCTCGGCCGACCAGCCGCCGTCCACCGGGATCGTGACCCCGGTGACGAAACCGGCCGCGTCGGACGCCAGGAAGAGAGCCGTCCCGGCCATTTCCTCCGGTTGCCCCCAACGGCCCATCGGCGTGCGCTCCATGATTTTCCGGTTGACCGGCTCGTTGGCCTGCACGGGGGCGGTGAGCTTGGTCGCTATCCAGCCTGGCGCGATGCCATTGACGCGGATGCCGTCCGACGCCCAGGCGGACGCGAGCGATTGCGTAAGCTGGAGAATGCCTGCCTTCGACGCGCCATAGCCCGGCCCGCGCGGCGACGAGAAGTAGCTCGTCATCGACGCGATATTGACGATCGAGCCGCCCGAGGCCGCCAGCTGCTCCCGGAACGCATGGGACATGCGGTAGGCGCCGTTCAGGTTGACCTGCACGGTGTGTTCGAAATTGTCCGGCTCGAAGGCCGCCGGGCCGCGCACGGTGGTGCCGGCCGAGTTGACCAGCACATCGAGCGCCGGCATGTCGCCTGCGAGCGCGAGGATGCCGTCATTGTCGGTCATGTCGAGCCGGCGGTAGGTCATGCCCGAAAGCTCGTCGGGATAGTCCTCCGGGCCGCCCCGCGTGCCGAGAACGGTGACTGCCGCCCCGGCGTCGCGGAAACCGACGGCTATGGCCCGACCGATCCCGCTCGAACCGCCCGTCACCAGCACGGTCTTGCCCGAATAATCGAATTTCGCGGTCATCCCCTCCCCTCCCCGAGTCCGGCGCCGCCCTTATTCTGGCATGGCGGACGCTGCCGCGCACCCTTGCAGCGGGTCATCCGTCAGCGCAATATTCGCAAGGACGAGCGAGGAGAGGTTTCATGGTCGATATCGTTCCACTCGACAGCACTCTGGGCGCCCGGATTACCGATGTTGCGCTCGGTGACATGAGCGATGGCGAATGGCGCGAGGTCGAGGACGCTTTCCACGAATACGGGGCGCTGGTCTTTCCGGCCCAGCATTTGTCGGACGGTGAGCATATCGCGTTCGGCGAACGGTTCGGCGACATCGAAATCCTGCGCGACGGGGCCAAGGCGGTGCGCGTCTCCAACAGGAAGGACGACGGCAGCCTGATGAAGCCGGAGGAGAAGCGTTACCAGACACTGCGCGGCAATGAAGGCTGGCACACCGACAGCTCCTACATGCCGCTTGCCGCCAAAGCGTCGGCGCTTGCCGCGGAAATAACCCCTTCGAAGGGGGGCGAAACCGAACTGGCCGACATGCGCGCCGCCTACGATTCGCTGGACGACGACACCAAAGAACGCATTGCCGGCCTCTCCGCCTATCACTCGCTTTACGCCTCGCAGGCGAAAGCGGGTTTTAAATTCAACACCGGAGAAGGCTACGGCTACCACACAAGGGGAGCGCCGTTGCGGCCGCTGGTGAAAACGCATCCCGTCACCGGCAGAAAGTCGCTGTTTATCGGGCGCCACGCTTTCCGGATTCCGGGCATGGCGGACGAAGACGCCCAGGCGCTGCTCGACGGACTGCTGGATCGTGCCTGCCGGGCGCCGCGGACCTATTCGCACGCCTGGGAGCCCGGCGACCTGATGATCTGGGACAACCGCTGCATCCTGCACCGCGCCATGCCGTACGACTACAACGAGCCCCGCGTGTTGCGCCATGTCCGCGTCGCGGGCGACCCGGCGAGCGAATTGGTCGAGACCGGACAGGATGAACGCGCCGACGCCTTCGAGCCGGCAGCAACCAACCGCTGAGCAGCGGACGGGAGGCCATCGAGAATGTCAGCCCTGTCCCTCTATGACGCTCCGTCCGTGGACTACGGCGCCGCCGAACACGAAATGGCGCACTACCGCGAGGCCGGGACGGCGCGGGCGCTCGCTCTAGACAACAGGGGGTCGCTGCGCCTCGGCCCGGACGGCGCGCTCGACCCGGCGATCCTGGA
>MPNF01000034.1 GCA_002238885.1 Alphaproteobacteria bacterium bin95
CTTCGGCGAGGCCCTTCTGGTCATGGAACGGCGCGCGGCCGAAGCGGAAGCGGAGAAGCCCGCCGGGGACCGCGGGTCCCCCCCTCCCCTGCCCGGCTGGGCGCGGCGGGCCGCCGCGCCCGGGCGGCTCGCGGCCCCCCCCCGCGCCGGGGGGGGCGGGGCGCCCCGCCGCGCGGGGTCGGATCGCGGCGCCACCCGGCGGCGACGAGGAAGCGTTCGCGGTCGCCTCCCCGCTGCGCAGCAGGTCCGCCGGCCGGTTCCGGCGGGGGCAGGCTATCCACAAGCTGCTGGAATTGCTGCCCGAAGTGGCGCCCGACCGGCGGCTCGAAACCGCCCGCAGGTTCCTCGCTGCCGAGCCGGGGCTGGCGGACGATGCCGAGGCGACAGCCCGCGAGGCGCTGGCTGTGCTCGACGATCCCGCCTTCCGCCGCGTGTTCGGCCCCGGCAGCCGGGCGGAAGCGCCGTTGGTCGGCCGAATCGGCGGCGAGATCGCGAACGCACGCATCGACCGGCTGGCGATCTTGCCGGAGGAAACCCTGATCGTAGATTTCAAGAGCGGTCGCGCACCGCCGGCCGGTCCTGGCGACGCGCCCGTGGGCTATCTGCGGCAATTGGCGCGCTATGTCGCGCTGTTGCGGCAGATGCGGCCCGAGCGTCCGGTGCGCGCAGCCCTGCTCTGGACCGAGGAGCCCCTGCTGATGCCGATTCCCGAAAGCTGCCTTGCGCCACATATGCCTTGACGCTACCCCGCTTTGCAGCCACTTGAAGGTGCAGATCGGACGACTCCACAGGAGAAGCGGGAATGGCCACTCGGCACACGACGGATGCAAGTTTCGACGTAGACGTAAAGCAGGCGGCCAAGCCCGTCGTGGTCGATTTCTGGGCCGAGTGGTGCGGCCCCTGCAAGCAGATCGCGCCTTTCCTCGAGGATATCGCGACCGAAATGGAAGAGCGGCTCGATGTCGTGAAGCTCGATATCGACGACAACCCGAAGACCCCCGGCGAGCTCGGCGTCCGCGGCATCCCGACGCTCATGGTGTTCCGGGACGGGGAGATGGTGGCCCAGCGCGTCGGCGCCATGCCCAAGAGTGCGCTGAAGCAGTGGCTGGACTCGGTGGTCTGAGCGCAGGGCCGAGGCTAGAGCACAACCCCTTCGGGTTCAGCTGCATATCGGGCCAAGCCCAAAACCGTCGCCCCGGCCCCCGAGCCGGGGCCCAGTCCTGCCGCCACAACCCAGCAGAGACCTAGAAAGCCTAGCCCGCGGATCTCTGCATCGCTCCGTCCAGGGTGACAATAGGTTGGCAGGGCACCGGATCCTAGGACGGCTTGTCGCTGGTGGGAAACCACCCGTCGCCGTCGCGCACGACCCGCTTCACGATCCACCCACCTCCGGTATGCAGCACATAGATGCGTCCGTCCCGGTAGTTCCGCATGGGGCGGTCGACCGGGAAGGACACTCAGTCCGAGAACGCTTGCTCCATGGACTCGCCCTGCAGGCGTCCGGGGCGACGAAGGGGGGAGACCGGGGTGGCGAGTGAGAGGAGTCGGCGCCTTTACAATATTCCTGATTTGTTCTAATTCGGCCGCCGGCAAGGGAGGGCCGGCGGATATGGGGAAAGCGCTACCGGTGGAACTGCGGGTCCGGGTGATGGCGGCTCTGGCGGAGGGGATGACCCGCGCGGAGGCGGCCCGGCTGTTCCGCGTCGGCGAGGGCACCATCGCCGGCTGGCGGCGACTGGAGCGCGAGCGCGGCCACCTGCGTCCGAAGACCGGAACCGGCAGGACCCGCTCCTGGCGCATCGAGGCGGAACGGGACCGGATATTCGGCCTTCTGGAGGCGGACCCGGACATGCCCGTGAATGCGTTGTGCGCGGCGCTTTGCGAGCACGGCCTCATTTTCAGCCACAGCGCGATGAAGCGCTTCCTCAGGCGCCACGGCGTCAGGCGCAGGCTCGGCCGGCCGCCCGGCCGGAGCCGCGCCTCCCCGGCCCCCGGCGCCGCAGCGCTGCAGAGACCGTGACGCTGGCGTCAAATTCGCGCCGGACCGACTCAACCCGTTCGGACACTTTCCGCGCAAACCGTGCAAACCTCACCGGACCTTTTCCGTTTGCGGGCGCACCTGTCCTGTCCGCGGCCGGCGCGGTCGATTCGCTTACGGGTTCGCATCTGGGGCCGCCAGGGAGGTAAGTCCCCGCCCATCGTTCTCAGGTCATGCTCTCGTTTCCGGTCCCTGTTGCGAGAGCGAAGGTAGTCCGGATCCGGCAGATTGCAAGCTTTTTCAGGAAATAAATCTCTATAGAGAACATCGGGCGCCGCGCCCGGCGAGCACCGCGCCTGCAAGGTAGAGCGAGCCGGCGATCAGCACTGGCCGCGCACCGCCGAGGCGTTCCAGTGCCGTCTCCACATTCGGGGCCGCCGCTGCTTCCATGCCGGCGGCCCGCGCCGTTTTCGCCAGCGCTTCGGCCGGCACGGAAGCATCGCTGCCGGGCACGGGTACCGCTACCGCCCGCTCGACATGCGGCGCCAGCGCAGCCAGGAAGCGGTCGCGGTCCTTGGTGTCCAGCATGCCCACGATAAGGTCGAAGCGCCGGCACCGCCCGGCGAGCCAGTCCGCCAGCACGCGGCCCGCTGCCGGGTTGTGGCCGCCGTCGAGCCAGATTTCGGGCACCTCCGAGAGCCGCTGAAGCCGCGCCGGCCAGTGCGCCGTTTCGAGGCCGCGAACGAGCGCCGCCTCAGGCAGGTCGAACCCTTCGAGACAGGCGAGCGCGAGCCCGGCATTGCCCGCCTGGTGCGCGCCGGCGAGGCCGAGCTTCGGCAGGGGAAGCGTCATCCGGCGTCCGTGAAACACGCCTTCAGACACCCGCCAGTCGTCATAGACCGGCGCGCCCCTAGCCGCCGCCTTCGCCAGAATGACGGCCTTCGCCTCCGCCTCCTGCGGGGCGAGGACCAATGGTGCGCCGGGTTTGACGATGCCCGCCTTCTCGGCAGCGATGTCCGCCAGGGTCTCGCCGAGGAACTGCGTGTGGTCGCGGGCGACCGGCGTAATCGCCGTCACCGCCGGGCGGTCGACAACATTGGTCGTGTCGAGCCGCCCGCCCAGGCCGACCTCCAGCAGCAGCACGTCGGCGGGGGCGCGGGAAAAGGCGAGGAACGCCGCCGCGGTCGTGATTTCGAAGAAGGTGATCGGCCTGCCTTCGTTCGCCCGTTCGCACTCCTCCAGCAGCGCCAGGAGCTCGCCGTCGGCAAGCATCTCGCCGGCCACAACGATGCGCTCGTTGAACCTGACCAGGTGCGGCGAGGTATAGACATGCACGCGCCGGTCCGCCGCTTCCAGCATGGCGCGCATGAAGGCGACGGTCGAACCCTTGCCATTGGTGCCGGCGACATGGATGACGGGCGGCAGGCGGCGCTCGGGATTCCCCAGCCGCTCCAGAAGGCGGAGCACCCGGTCGAGCTTGAGGTCGATCAGCTTCGGATGCAGCGCCGTCAACCGCGCCAGCACCGGATCGAGCGTGCTCAACCCTCGATCTGCTCCGGGTTGGTGCCGCCGGAGTCGTTCGCTGCCGCCGTTTCGACGATCTCCGGATTGGCCAGCAGGGGCGCGCCGTCAACCTCGACCGGCGCGGGTTTGGGCTGCATCAGCATCGAGAGCAGCCGGCCGAGCGTGCCGCGCAGTTCGCGCCTGTGCACCACCATGTCGATGATGCCGTGCTCGTGCAGGTATTCGGCGCGCTGGAAGTTCTCCGGAAGGGTTTCGCGGATCGTCTGCTGGATGACCCGCTGCCCGGCAAAGCCGATTGCAGCGCCCGGCTCCGCGATGGCGATGTCGCCCAGCATGGCGAAGGAGGCCGAGACGCCGCCCGTGGTCGGGTCGGTCATCAGCACGATATAGGGCAGCCCCGCTTCCTTGACCTCGGCGACCGCAATCGTCGTACGCGGCATCTGCATCAGTGACAGGATGCCCTCCTGCATCCGGGCGCCCCCGGAAGCCGTGACCGCGATCAGCGCGGCCCGCTGTACGACCGCCAGCCGCGCCGCGGCCAGGAACGCCTCGCCGACGGCAATGCCCATCGAGCCGCCCATGAAAGCGAAATCGAGCAGCGCCGCAACCGCCGGCTGGTCGTCGATGGTGCCGTGCGCCACGCGCATGGCGTCTTTCGTCTTCAACTGCGCCTGGGCATCCCTCAGGCGGTCGGTATAGCGGCGCCGGTCACGGAATTTGAGCGGATCGACCGGCGCATCCGGCAGCTCGATGGTCTCGTAGATGCCGTGGTCGAACAGCATGGCCAGGCGGCCCGGCGCATCGAGACGCATATGGTGGTCGCAATGCGGGCAGACATTGATCAGGTCGTGCAGCTCGCGGTGGAAAATCATCTGGCCGCAATTGTCGCATTGCAGCCAGAGGTTCTCCGGCACGTCCGTCTTGCGGACGAGGCTGCGCAGGCGCGGCCGGACGAATTCGGTGAGCCAGTTCATGCGCGCGCTCCCGCGACGCCCTCCGCCAGCTCGCGGGCAAGTGCGCCGACACGGTCCAGCATGTCCGGGCCGCCGGCCCCGATCTCGCGGACGATAGCGGACCCGACGACCGCACCTTCGGCGACGCGAGCTACCGCGCCGGCCTGTTCCGCCGTGTTGATGCCGAAGCCGACCGCGACCGGCAGTTCGGTGAAGCGGCGCAGGCGGTCGACGGCGAATTCCACATCCGCCATGGTCGGCGACCGCGTGCCGGTGATGCCGGCTATCGACACGTAATAGACGAAGCCGCTTGCCCGCTCGAGCACGAGCGGAAGGCGGTCTTCGTCGGTCGTCGGCGCGATCAGGCGGACGATATCGAGGCCTGCGCGCTCGGCCGGCCCGCGCAGCTCCTCCTCCTCCTCCGGCGGCAGATCGACGGTAATCAGCCCGTCCACACCCGCCGCCTTCGCATCCGCCGCGAAGCGCTCCGCGCCGTAGCGGTAGATCGGGTTGAAATACCCCATCAGCACAATTGGCATATCGTCGTCTTCGGCCCGGAAGGCGCGCACGAGGTCGAGGACGCGGCCCATGTTCATGCCGGCTGCGAGCGCGCGCGCGCCGCCCGCCTGAACCGTCGGCCCGTCCGCCATCGGGTCCGTGAACGAAACGCCGATCTCGAAGAGGTCCGCGCCGGCATCCGCCAGGCGGCGCAGAATGGCGAGGCTGGTGTCGAAGTCCGGGTCGCCGCCGCTGACGAAGGGCATGAAGGCGGCGCGGTCCGCCTCGCGCAATGCGGAGAAGCGCGCCGCGATCCGGCTCACAGTTCGATCCCCAGCGCGTCGCCGACGCTGAAGACATCCTTGTCGCCGCGTCCGCACATGTTCATCACCAGGATATGGTCCCGCGGCAGGTCGGGCGCGGCGCGGATCACCCAGGCGAGCGCATGCGCGGGCTCCAGGGCCGGGATGATGCCCTCCAGCCGGGCGCAGAGCTGGAAGGCTTCCAGCGCTTCCGCGTCCGTCGCCGACATGTACTCCGCCCGCCCCGCATCCTTCAGCCAGGCGTGCTCCGGCCCGATTCCAGGATAGTCGAGACCGGCCGAGATCGAATGCGCGTCCGTGATCTGGCCGTCGTCGTTCTGGAGGAGATAGGTGCGGTTGCCGTGCAGCACACCCGGGGCGCCGCCGGTGAGCGAGGCCGCGTGCTCGCCGCTCTCCAGCCCCCGCCCCGCTGCCTCCACCCCGACAATCCGCACATCGGGCTCGTCGAGGAAGGGGTGGAAGAGGCCGATCGCGTTCGATCCGCCGCCGATGCAGGCGACCACCGTGTCCGGCAACCGGCCTTCGGCTTCCACGATCTGCGAGCGCACCTCCTCGCCGATGACGCACTGAAAGTCGCGCACCATCTCGGGATAGGGTGCGGGGCCCGCGGCCGTGCCGATGATGTAGAAGGTGTCATGGACATTGGCGACCCAGTCGCGGAGCGCCTCGTTAAGGGCGTCCTTGAGGGTGCGCGAGCCGCTCTCGACCGCCTTCACCTCCGCGCCGAGGAGGCGCATGCGGAAGACGTTCGGCGCTTGCCGGTCGATATCGACCGAGCCCATATAGACCGTGCAAGGCAGATCGAACCGCGCACAGACCGTCGCCGCCGCCACGCCATGCTGCCCTGCGCCGGTCTCTGCAATAATCCGCGTCTTGCCCATGCGGCGGGCGAGCAGGATCTGCCCGAGGCAGTTGTTGATCTTGTGCGAGCCGGTGTGGTTCAGCTCGTCGCGCTTGAAGTAGATTTTCGCGCCGCCCAAATGCGCCGTCAGCCGCTCGGCGAAATAGAGCGGGCTCGGGCGCCCGGTATAGTGCTTGTGGAACCGGCCCATCTCTTCGTGGAATGCCGGATCGTCTTTCGCCTGCTTATAGGCGGCGCCGACCTCGCTGATGAGCGGCATCAGCGTCTCGGCGACATAGCGGCCGCCATAGAGGCCGAAATGGCCTCGTTCGTCTGGCCCCAGGCGGTAGCTGTTGGCCGCGGTATCGGGACTCATCGCGTTCGTTCCCCGGGATCACGCAATCGCATCGGACCATACGCGCCGGAACGGCGGAATCAAAGCGCTGCCGCCTTCTCCAGAAAGGCGCGAACCAACTCCGGGTCCTTGACGCCCCGGCTCCGCTCGACGCCGGACGATACATCGACCATGCGGGCGCCGGAGACGCGCACCGCCTCCTCCAGATTGACGGCCGTCAACCCTCCGGACAGCAGCCAGGGCAGCTTCGGCAGGGGCGGGGCCAGCAGCGACCAGTCGAAGGCTACGGCGTTGCCGCCCGGCAGGCGCGCGCCGGCCGGCGGCCGCGAGTCGAACAGAAGCCGGTCCACGGCCTTCTCAAAGGCAAAGGCTGCAGAAACATCCGCCCGTTCCGCGATGGGCAGTGCCTTCCATACTTCGCAACCGAAGCGCCGGCGGACCCCCGCGGCCCGCTCGGGCGTTTCCTTGCCGTGCAATTGCAGCACATCGAGCCCGCACGCTTTCACCGCCGCGTCGATAGCCTCGTCGCCCGCGTCCACGAAGAGCCCGACCTTGAGCACGGCAGGCGGAACATGCGGTGCGAGACGCGCCGCATGTTCCGGCGACACCTCTCGCGGGCTTCCGCCGGCGAAGACGAAGCCCACCGCCGCCGCGCCGCCTTCCACGGCGCCGTCCAGAACTGGTCGATTCCGGATGCCGCAAATCTTGACCGGGACCGGCATCAGGGAGTGGCTGGCAGTACCGTATTTTCCCCGGTTCTGCGCACCGTCCCCGTTTCTTTCCGGTGCGCCGCCTGCCTGGGTTTCCGGTGCAGTCGCCGGCTGCGCATCCCGCCGCCGGAAATCCTGGCAAACGCCCAGCCTGCAATCAGGCCGGCCGCTAGCGGCGCCAGAACGATCAGGTAAACCGGCAGCGATACGGTCGATGCAACCGGAAAAACACCGATAGCGACTTCATGCATGTTCTCGACTGCAAAGAGAGCCGCAATCAGGGCGACCACCAGAATGCAAGCTGCCCGGATGAACGCCACGATCCGCCCGCCTTTATTTCGATTTGCTGTTCAACCGTTCGCGAAGGCGCTTCCCCGCCTTAAAGGCGGGAAGAGATTTCGCCTCGACCGGCACCGGGTCACCGGTAGCGGGATTGCGTCCAATACGCTCACCCCTTCGTTTGGTCCAAAATGCGCCGAAGCCACGCAATTCGATACGATCACCGCGCGATAACGCTCCCGAGATTTCGTCGAAAAATGTTGCAATTAATTTAACAGCATCGCTGTATGCTAATTCGGGATTCCGTTCTGCTATTCGCCTGATGAGTTCGGAACGTGTCATGTACAAACCCTCATCACCAGCATCATAGAATTAAAGGGGAGGATGCCAAACTGCCATCAGCCCGTCAAGCAAAAGACTTTCCGCAGCGGTGCTTTTCCCCAACAAACGACCGACGAGCCGGTCCAGCAGGCCGGTATCGTGTTCAGGGTCCCGATCGATCGCTGCGAGGCTACGCTCAATGCCATGCTCCTCGGCAAGCCAGTCGCGCGCCGCTGCCTCGCCGCCAATCGCATCGGCGAGGCCATTTCCGACAGCCGTCCGTCCGGTGAAAACGCGGCCGTCCGCCACTGCCAGGACTTCTGCCCGGCTGAGCGGGCGGCGATCGGCCACCATATCGACGAACATTTCGAAAATTTCGTCCACGAGAGCCTGGACGGCAGCGCGGCCAGCGGGCGTTAACCGTTCGGCCGGGTTCGGCACCGTCTTCAGTGGACCGCTGCGCACGACATCCACACCGACACCGAGCGTTTCGAGCAGCCCCACGACCTGTGGCGCCTGGAGAATGACGCCGATGGAGCCCGTCAGCGTGGCGTTGCGCGCAAAAATACGGTCCGCGCCGATGGCGACCAAATACGCTCCGGACGCCGCCGTCGAGCCCAGTACGGCAGCGACCGGTTTGGCCGCGCCGACCTTCCTGACTGCCGTATAGAGCGCTTCGGCCGCGGCCGCGGACCCACCGGAACTGTCGATAACGACCAGCAGCGCCCTGGCACGCTCGTCCGCAGCGATCTCATCCAGCCGACGCCGCAGCGCGCGGTCGTCGCGAATGAACCCCTCGATATTGACCCGCGCGACATGGTCGCTGCCGCCACCGGCAGGGCCCGTTGCAACGTACAGAGCGGCCCCGAGCCCGGCCGTCGCGACCAACAGGGCCGCGAACCGCCATAGGCGAAGTTGGCGCTTCAGCCGCGCATAGTAAAGCCGGGGCTCCGGGATAGCGGCCATTCAGGACCGCGGCTCCGGGTCAGTTGTCGTCAGCTTCGTCCTGCTGTGCCCGGTTGCGGAGTGCCGCGCCCAAGATATCGCCCAGGCTGGCGCCGCTGTCGGACGAGCCGAACTGCTCCATCGCCGAGCGTTCCTCCTCGATTTCCAACGCCTTGATCGAAAGCTGGATACGCCTGCCGGCCTTGTCCACCTGGGTGATCTTGGCATCGATGCGCTCGCCGACCGCGAAACGGTCTGGGCGCTGCTCAGAGCGTTCCCTTCCAAGCTCGCTGCGCCGGATAATGCCGGTCAGCTCGCCCGGCAGCGTCACCTCAAGAGCATTTTCCAGAACGGACGCAACGGTCACGGTCAACACCGTACCGCGGCGTATGCCGCCGCCGCCGCCACGCGCAGCACTCCGCGTCGCGCTCTCGAACGGGTCCTCGGAAAGCTGCTTGATGCCGAGGCTGATACGCTCCTTCTCGACATCCACATCCAGCACTTTCGCCTCGACCGTGTCGCCTCTGGAGAAGTCCTGCACCGCGTCGTCGCCCTGGCGTCCCCAAGCGAGGTCCGAAAGGTGCACCATGCCGTCGATTTCGCCTGGAAGGCCAACGAACAGTCCGAACTCGGTGATGTTCTTGACCTCGCCTTCGACAGTGCTGCCGAGCGGGAACTGCTCCACGAAGCTCTCCCAGGGATTGCCCTGCGTCTGCTTGATACCGAGGCTGATACGGCGTTTCTCTAGGTCCAGGTCGAGGATGCGTACATCCACCTCCTGGCTGGTGGACACGATCTTGCCGGGATGGACGTTCTTCTTGGTCCAGCTCATCTCCGAGACATGGACAAGACCCTCGACACCCGGCTCCAGTTCGACAAACGCACCGTAGTCCGTGATGTTGGTCACGCGGCCGCGATAGTTCGCACCCACCGGATATTTGAGCGCCACACCCTCCCACGGGTCCACCTGGAGTTGCTTCATGCCGAGCGAGATACGCTGGGTTTCGAGGTTGAACCGGATGACCTGGACCTCGACCGTCTGGCCGATCTGGAGAGCTTCGCTCGGGTGGTTGATGCGGTGCCAGGCGATGTCGGTGACATGCAGCAGCCCGTCCACGCCGCCCAGGTCGATGAAGGCGCCGTAGTCGGTAATGTTCTTGACGACGCCGTTCAATACCTGCCCTTCGCGCAGATTCGCGATGAGTTCGTTGCGCGCCTCGGCCCGGCTCTCCTCCAGCACCGCGCGCCGCGACACCACGATATTGCCGCGCGAACGGTCCATCTTGAGGATCATGAAGGGCTGCGGGGCACCCATCAGCGGTCCGATGTCGCGCACCGGGCGGATATCGACTTGGCTGCCCGGGAGGAAGGCGACCGCCCCGGAAAGATCGACGGTGAACCCGCCCTTCACCTTGCCGAAGATAACGCCGGAGACCTTGTCGCTGTCCTTGAACGCGCTTTCCAGATGGCTCCAGGCTTCCTCGCGTTTCGCCTTGTCGCGGCTGAGCACCGCCTCGCCGTTCTTGTCCTCAAGGCGCTCGACATAGATCTCGACTTCGTCGCCGGTCGAGATTTCCGCCGGCCGGCCGGGCGTCGTGAACTCCTTGAGGGGCACCCGCCCTTCCGCCTTAAGCCCGACATCGATCAGCGCCATGTCGTTTTCGACCGCGATGACCCTGCCTTTGACGACCGTTCCTTCGAAGCCCTTGGTCGCATCCAGCGACTCTTCCAGCAGGGCTGCGAAGTTTTCCTTTTCGGCGCCCGCCGCGCCGGTTTCGGCAAGAGAAGTAGCCATTCGGCTGCTGCGTTCCTTTCCAACTACAAACCGGCTGGCCACCCGCGCCTTCCCAGCGAACGACAGGCCAGTCCTTCCTTTATTGTCCGCTCGGGCCCAACCCGCCTTCCAACTTCGCGAGACGCTCACCCGCCAACAGCAACGCCCGCTCGAAAATCGCCTCCGGGGTCATTCCCGTAGTGTCGATCTCGACGGCATCGTCTGCCGGCCGCAGTGGCGCGGTCGGCCGGGCACGGTCTCTCGAATCGCGCGCGGCAACCTCAGCCAGAACTTGCGGTAACTTATGCGTTTGCCCCCGGGAACGCAACTCTTCCAGGCGCCGGCGCGCACGCTCCTCGATGCTCGCCGTTACGAACAGCTTGAGCTCCGCCTCCGGGCAGACGACGGTCCCGGTGTCGCGCCCGTCCAGCACGGCTCCCGGCGGCATCGCCGCCACCCGCCTCTGAAACGCCAGCAGGGCGGTCCGCACCGCCGGCAGGGCGGCAACGCGGGAGGCGGCATCGCCCACCTCCTCGTCCCGCAGGCCGGGACCCTCCAGCGCGGTCGGGATCAGCGCTTCCGCATGCGCGGCGGCCTCCCCGGCATCGTCCGGGTTGTCGCCTGCGTCCAGGACCGATTTGGCGACCGCGCGGTAGAGCGCGCCCGTGTCGAGATACACATAGCCGAGGGCGGCCGCGAGCCGGCGCGCCAGCGTGCCCTTGCCGGCCGCTGCCGGCCCGTCGATGGTGACGATCACGCCTCGACCGCCGCACCGAGCCGGTTCATCAGCCCGACGAAGCCGGGAAAGGAAGTCGCTACCGGTGCGATATCGTCGATCCGCACGGCCTCGCGCGCGCCCATGCCCAGCACCATGAAGGCCATGGCGATGCGATGGTCGAGCCGGCTTGCGATCTCGACGCCGCCCTGCGGCCGGCCGCCCGTAACCTCCAGGGTATCGGCGCTTTCCCGCACGCTAACACCGCAGGCCTCCAGCCCGGCCGCCATAGCGCCCAGGCGGTCGCTTTCCTTGACGCGCAGCTCGGCCAGGCCCGACATGCGCGTGGTTCCCTCGGCGAATGCGGCCACGACCGCGAGGATAGGGAATTCGTCGATCATGCTCGGCACGCGCTCCGGCGGCACATCGACAGCAGTGAGCGGGCTCCAGGCCATGGTGACATCGCCGACCGGCTCGCCGCCCTCGACGCGTTCATTGGCGACAGCGAGTGCGGCGCCCATTTCGCGAAGAGTGTGGAGGAGCCCGATGCGGCCCGGATTGAGCCCGACGCCGGTTACTGCAACTCGCGAGCCCGGCACGATGGCGGCAGCCGCAAGCGGGAATGCCGCCGATGAAATGTCGCCCGGCACCGAGATCGCGCTTGCGGTCAGTTCCGGCTCGCCGGTGAGCCGCACCGCGCCGCCGTCCTCCTGCTGCACGCATGCTCCGAAATGCCGCAGCATGCGCTCCGTGTGGTCGCGCGTTGGCGAGGGCTCCACCACCACCGTCTCGCCCGGTGTGTTCAGCCCGGCAAGCAGCACTGCCGATTTCACCTGCGCCGAGGCGACCGGCAGTTCATAGCGCACCGGCACAGGACTGCGGGTGCCGACGACAGTGAGCGGCAGCCTGCCGCCCGCCCGACCATGAAATGCTGCGCCGAATCGAGAGAGCGGCTCGCTCACCCGGCGCATCGGGCGCGACCTGAGCGAAGCGTCGCCGGTCAGCGTCGCTGTCAGCGGATGGGTCGCCAGCAAACCGAGCAGAAGTCGCGCGGCGGTTCCGGAATTGCCCATGTCGAGCACATCTTCCGGCTCCGCCAGCCCGCCTATCCCGCGCCCGTGAACCTGCCAGCGACCCGGTCCTGTCCGCTCCACCTCGACACCCAGCGCACGCAGCGCTGCAGCGGTCGCCAGCACATCCTCGCCTTCGAGGAGGCCGTCGATTTTGGTCTCGCCAACGGCGACGCCGGCAAGCATCAGCGCCCGGTGCGAAACGGACTTGTCGCCCGGCACGCCGACCTCTCCTTGAAGAGCGCCGCACGGGCGCGATACCGCCCCGCCTGTCCCCGTCACAGGTTCATCCTCCCTATCCGGTCCGTCGTTCGGCCGAATTCGTTTTGACACTCCGCCGGCCTTCTGGCAAACGCTCGCCGCTCTCGTTTGTCCGCTTTCCGGAGACCGCCCGTGGCCCGACCGAACCTCGGCAGCAAGCGTGTCTGTGCATCATGCAGTGCCAAGTTCTACGACCTCGGGAGGGACCCTGCGGTCTGCCCTGAATGCGGGGCGGAGCATCCGCAGGCGAGTTTCCAGAAACCCCGCCGTGTCAAGCCGCCCGCCCCGCGCCCGGCGCCCAAGAAGCCGGCGCCGAAGGAAGAGGCCGAAGACGATATCGATCTCGATGACGAGAACGAGGACGAGGAGGACGTTGAGGATCTGGACGACGACGATATCGGCGAGGTTGTTCCTGTCGGCACCAAGAAGGATGGGGAGGGCGAGGTCTGAGCCGCCGACTCGCACTTGCCCGCAATCGAGGTCGGCGATTATATTGCCGGCTTCCGGCGCGCCGGAAGCCGGTTCGCGCGCCGCGCCGACACCATAGGGGGCCATAGCTCAGCTGGGAGAGCGCTTGAATGGCATTCAAGAGGTCAGGGGTTCAAATCCCCTTGGCTCCACCA
>MPNF01000035.1 GCA_002238885.1 Alphaproteobacteria bacterium bin95
ACATCTCCCCGCCCTGCGGACAGTCATATATGATGACCCGCGCGGGATGCGGGACTATAGCGAACCCTTCCTGCATGCCTATGACGATGTCGTCGGCATGGGCGACGAAAGCGGCTGGGAAGACGAGGTCGATCTCGGCAAGGGAACCGACACCGCGATCATCCTCTATACTTCCGGCACGACCGGCACGCCGAAGGGCGTGGTGCTCTCCTACGACAATCTCGTGCTCTGCGCGAAGATCGGCGCGGACTTCGAGAAGTTGCGCGAGGACGAGGTCGTGCTGGCCTATCTGCCGATGGCCTGGGTCGGCGACAACGTGCTCTCCTATTGCCAGGCGCATCTGGTCGGCTTCTCCTTCGCCTGCCCGGAATCCCCGGAAACGGTGCCGCACGACCTGCGCGAGCTGGGACCCACCTATTTCTTCGCGCCGCCGCGCGTGTTCGAGAACCTGCTGACCCAGGTGACGATCCGCATGGAGGATGCCGCGCCCCTGAAACAGCGCGTTTTCCGCTTCTTCATGAATGTCGCCAACCGCGCGGGGGCGCACATTCTGGAAGGCCGCAAGGTGGGCATTGCAGACCGGCTGCTTTATCGGCTCGGCGAGGTATTTGTTTACGGCCCGCTCAAGAATGTGCTGGGCCTCTCGCGGCTTCGGGTCGGCTATACCGCCGGCGAGGCCATCGGGCCTGAAATCTTCCGCTTCTTCCGTTCGCTCGGCATCAACCTGAAGCAGCTCTACGGCCAGACCGAGGCCAGCGTGTTCGTCACCATCCAGGCCAACGACGACGTGCGCCCCGAGAGCGTCGGTCCGCCGGCGCCCGGTGTCGAGTTGCGCATCACAGAGGAAGGCGAGGTGCTCTACCGCAGTCCGGGCGTCTTCCAGGAGTACTACAAGAACAGCGAAGCCACCGCCGAAACCAAGACGGACGACGGCTGGGTACATACGGGCGACGCGGGCGTGATCGACGGCGACGGCCACCTGCGGATCATCGACCGCGCCAAGGATGTCGGCAGGCTCGTGGACGGCACCCTGTTCGCGCCGAAATATCTCGAAAACAAGCTGAAGTTCTATCCGAACATCCGCGAGGCCGTGACCTTCGGCCATGAGCGGGACTTCGTGACCGCGATGATAAACATCGACATCGAGGCGGTCGGCAACTGGGCCGAGAGGCGCAATATCCCCTATTCCAGCTACCAGGAGCTCGCCGCGCGACCGGAGGTGCTGGATATCGTCGAGGGCAATGTTTCGGAATTCAATGCAGGTTTGGCGGCCGACCCGCAATTTGCCGGCTCGCAGATCCGCCGCTTCATCGTGCTGCACAAGATGCTCGACGCCGACGACGGCGAACTCACCCGCACGCAGAAGGTGCGCCGCCGCTTCATCGCCGACCGCTACGCCCCGGCGATCGCGGCGCTCTATGGCGGCGATGACAAGATCGTGCTCGAAACGCCTGTGACCTTCGAGGACGGGCGGTCGGGCACGATCACCGGCGACCTCGCCATCCGCGACGCCCGCGTCACCGCGGCCGGCGGCGAAAGGGCCGCTGCATGACCCGGCCGGGAGACATCCTGCTCAGCGTCAAGGACATTTCGCTGCGTTTCGGCGGCGTCCGGGCGCTGACGGATGTCAGCTTCGACATTCACGAGGGTGAGATCTTCGCCATCATCGGCCCCAACGGAGCCGGAAAGTCGTCAATGCTGAACTGCATCAACGGCTTCTACCACCCGCAGGAAGGAACGATCACCTTCAAGGGCGAGGAACGCCGGCAAATGCGCCCGCACGAAGCCGCCGCCCAGGGCATCAGCCGCACCTTCCAGAATATTGCGCTCTTCAAGGGCATGACGACGCTGGAGAATGTCATGACCGGGCGCATGCTCAAGATGAAGGCCTCTTTCGTGGAACAGGCGTTCTATATGCTCCGGGGCCGGCAGGAGGAGATCGCCCATCGCGAGAAGGTCGAGGAAGTGATCGACTTCCTTGAGATACAGGCGATCCGCAAGACTCCCGTAGGCCGCCTGCCTTACGGCCTGCAGAAACGGGTCGAACTGGCGCGCGCGCTGGCGGCGGAGCCGCAACTGCTGCTGCTCGACGAGCCGATGGCGGGCATGAATGTCGAGGAAAAGGAAGACATGTGCCGCTTCGTGCTGTCCACCAACCACGAACTCGGCACCACGATCGCGCTCATCGAGCATGACATGGGCGTCGTCATGGACCTTTCCGACCGGGTGGTCGTGCTCGACTACGGCAAGAAGCTCGCCGAAGGCACGCCGGGTGAGGTCCGCGGCAACCAGGACGTCATCGACGCCTATCTCGGCGTAAGCCACGACTAGGACGACGCGGCGATGGAAACCCTCTACCTCATCCTCATCGACCCCTTTGTGCAGATGGTCGATGAGCCGTCCTTCCTGGTGGAAGTGCTGATCGGCGGGCTGACATCGGGCGTCATGTATTCGCTGGTGGCGCTCGGTTTCGTGCTGATCTTCAAGGCCTCGGGCATCTTTAACTTCGCCCAGGGCATCTTCGTCCTGTTCGCGGCGCTGAACTTCGTCGGGCTGATGGACCTGGGCGTCCATCCGATCCTCGCTTTCGTCATCACGATCGGTATCATGACCGCCCTTGCGTTCGCCGTGGACCGGCTGGTGTTGCGCCCGCTGGTGAACCAGGACCCGATCATCCTGTTCATGGCGACCATCGGCATCGCTTTCTTTCTGGAAGGCTTCGGGGAGACGCTCTGGGGTGGCGATGTGCGCCCGGTCCAGGTCGGCATCCCGGATGCGGCGCTCTTCTGGGAGCTGGGCTTCGGCGAAATCTTGGTGCAGTCCGCGGATCTGTTCGCCGGGGTGATCGCGGCCTTCCTGGTGACGGTGCTCGCGCTCTTTTTCCACTTCACGCCGGTCGGACGAGCCTTGCGCGCCGTCGCCGACGACCACCAGGCGGCGCTCTCGGTCGGCATTCCGCTCAACAATATCTGGGTGATCGTCTGGGCGGTAGCCGGTTTCGTGGCGCTCGCAGCCGGCATCATGTGGGGTGCCAAGCTCGGCGTGCAATTCGCGCTCTCCACCATCGCGCTCAAAGCGCTGCCGGTCCTGATTCTCGGCGGCTTCACCTCGATCCCGGGCGCCATTGTCGGCGGGCTGATCGTCGGTGCGGGCGAGAAGCTGTTCGAGAATTTCTGGGGCGTTCCCTTGCTCGGGGGTGCGACCGAGGACTGGTTCGCCTATATCGTCGCCATGATCTTCCTGTTCTTCAGGCCTCAAGGCTTGTTCGGCGAGAAGATCATCGAACGGGTATGACCTGATGCTTTACCGCGAAGCCGGACAGTTCAAGACCAGCTATTCCGCCGACCAGGCGATGCTCACGATACCGCTCGACCGCTGGTTCGTGTTCGCGTTGACCGCCTTTGCGGTTATCGGAGTGCCGCTCCTCGCGAGCGAATATCTGATGGTCTCGATTCTGGTCCCGGTCCTGATCCTTTCGATCGCGGCGCTGGGCCTCAACATCCTGACGGGCTATTGCGGCCAGCTCTCGCTCGGCACGGGCGCCTTCATGGCCGCCGGGGCCTATCTCGCCTACAAGATCGCGACCAATATCACCTGGCTGCCGATCTGGGTCGTGATCCCCCTTGCCGGGCTTTGCGCGGCCGCCATCGGCATCGCCTTCGGCCTGCCGAGCCTGCGCATCAAGGGCTTTTATCTCGCGGTCGCCACGCTGGCGGCGCAGTTCTTCCTGCTCTGGCTGTTCGTCAAGGTGCCGTGGTTCGTCAACGACTCGATTTCCGGCGTGCCGCCCGCGCCCCCGCGCAGCGTCTTCGGCTTCCAGGTCACGGGCGCCGCGGCAGGCAATGAGGCGAAATACCTGTTCGTGCTGGCTTTCGTCATCGCGCTCGCCTGGATTGCGCGCAATTTGGCGCGCTCGCGTATCGGCCGGTCCTGGATGGCGATCCGGGATATGGACATCGCTGCGGAACTGGTGGGCATCCGGCCGCTCCCGACCAAGCTCTCGGCCTTCGCGATCTCAAGCTTCTACTGCGGCGTCGCCGGCGCGCTCTGGGCCTTGTGTTACATCAACTCCGTGGAGCCGACCGCCTTCGACATCAACCGGTCCTTCCAGGTGCTGTTCATGGTCATCGTCGGCGGGCTCGGCAGCGTGCTCGGCTCCTTCCTCGGGGCCGCGTTCATCTTCCTGCTGCCGATCTTCCTCAACAGCGCGCCCGGATGGATCGGCTACTCCGTGGCGAGCGATACAATCACCCATATCGAATTCATGCTGTTCGGCGTTCTCATCATCTTCTTCCTGATCGTCGAACCGCACGGACTGGCGCGGCTCTGGCAGATTGCCAAGGAAAAACTGCGCCTCTGGCCGTTTCCCTATTGACCATGGTGGAAACTGGCCGCAATGCCGACGAGGCAGAAACCCAAGGGAGGTTCCCCATCATGCTCACGAAGAAACTGGTGACAGCGGGTGTGGCCGCAGCCATTGCGGCCGGCGCCATCGGCGTTGTCCAGGCCGAGGAAGGCCAGTTCATCCCCGCGCTCACCTACCGCACCGGCCCCTACGCGCCCGGCGGCATTCCGACCGCCAACGGCTACACTGACTACTTCCACCTCATCAACCAACGCGACGGCGGCGTCAACGGCGTCAAGTTCATCGTTGAGGAGTGCGAATACGGCTACAAGACCGACCGTGGCGTCGAGTGCTACGACCGACTGAAGGACAAGCATGGCGGCGCGACCGCCGTCAGCCCGTATTCCACCGGCACGACCTATGCGCTGATCGACAAGGCCACCGCCGACAAGGTTCCGATCCTGTCGATGGGCTATGGCCGGACGAGCGCCGCCGATGGGCGAGTGTTCCCCTATGTCTTCAACTTCCCGGCGACGTATTGGAGCCAGGCCACGGCGGTCATGCAATACATCGCCAACGAGATGGGCGGGCTCGAAGCACTGAAGGACCAGCGTTTCGCCTTCATCTACCTCGACCATCCCTACGGAAAAGAGCCGATCCCGACCTTCGACATCCTGGCCGAGAAGTTCGGTTTCACCTACGACAAGTATCCGGTACCGTTCGCGACGGGAACCGAGCAGAAGTCGGTCTGGCTGCAGATCCGCCGCACGAAGCCCGCTTACATCATCATGTGGGGCTGGGGCGTGATGAACGCCACCGCGGTCAAGGAAGCCGCGAACATCAAGTTCGATATGAGCAAGTTCATCGGCAACTGGTGGTCTGCTTCCGAGCAGGATGTGCTGCCGGCTGGCGACGGCGCTATCGGCTACAAGGGCGCGACCTTCAACGGTTCCGGAACCGACTACAAGGTCTTCGAGGACATGAAGGGCATGAGCGGCCTGAGCGACGACGGCGACAGGGGCACCGTGCTCTACAACCGCGGTATGGTGAATGCGGCCTATATTGTGGAAGCCGTGCGGCTGGCCCAGGAGAAATACGGCAAGGGCAAGCGCGTCACCGGCGAACAGGTGCGCTGGGCATTTGAGAATCTCGACCTCACCGCAGAGAATATCGAGGCTCTCGGCCTGACGGGGCTGATGCCGGTTACCAAGGTAACCTGCCTGAACCATGAGGGCACGAACCCCGCGATCCTGATCCAGCAGTGGAACGGCAAGGCCTGGGAGATCATCACCGACTGGATCCCGGCGATGACCGATGTCGTGCGCCCGCTCATCGAGCAGGACGCGGCCCAGTACGCCAAGGAGAACAACATCACCCCGCGCGACTGCTCGGCGTAGAGCGGTTCTACCCCACCGGCGGGAGAGGCCCGGAAGCCCATGAACGAGACCGTTCGCAACGAGCTTGAAGTGAACAATGTCGAGGTCATTTACGACCATGTCATCCTCGTGCTGAAGGGCGTCTCCCTCCACGTGCCGAAGGGGGGCATCGTCGCCCTCCTCGGCGCGAACGGGGCGGGCAAGACCACGACACTTAAGGCCGTTTCCAACCTGCTGCGCGCCGAGCGCGGCGAGGTCACCAAGGGCTCGATCCTCTATCGGGGCGAGCAGATCGACGCGCTGACGCCGACCGACCTCGTACGCAAGGGCGTCATCCAGGTGATGGAAGGCCGCCATTGTTTTGAACATTTGACCGTCGAGGAAAACCTGCTGACCGGCGCCTATACGCGCCATGCCCGCCGGTCGGAGCTGAATGAGGATCTCGACGCCGTTTACGGATATTTCCCGGCTCTAAAAAGCCGACGGCGGAGCCTTGCCGGCTATATTTCGGGCGGCGAACAGCAGATGTGCGCGATCGGACGCGCGCTGATGTCCAAGCCGCAGATGATCCTGCTGGACGAGCCTTCCATGGGCCTCGCCCCGCAGCTTGTCGAGCAGATCTTCGAGATCGTGAAACGCATCAACGAAGAAGAGAACTGTTCGATCCTGCTGGCCGAGCAGAACACCAATATGGCGCTCAAATACGCCCACTACGGCTACATCCTGGAGAACGGGCGCATCGTCATGGACGGCGACGCAGCGGTCCTGCGCGAAAACGAGGATGTGAAGGAGTTCTATCTCGGGATCGGCACGGCCGGACGCAGGAGCTACCGGGACATCAAATTCTATCGTCGGCGCAAACGCTGGGTATGAGTGACCATGACCACTAATGGAGACTTCTACGACAAGCTGGAGATCCGGGACCCGGAACAGCGTGAGGCCGAGCAACTCACAGAGTTGCGCAGCCTGATCGCCCTTGCCAAGGACAAGGCCCCCTACTGGCAACGGACGCTTGCAGGCATAGAGGCCGGCGACATCGACTCCCGCGCCGCCCTTTCGTCCCTGCCCGTCACCCGCAAGTCGGAACTGATGGAAGTGCAAGCGGCGGAGCCGCCCTTCGGCGGCATGACGATCGTCCCTGTTGGAGAATTCAAGCGCGTGTTCCGGTCGCCCGGCCCGATTTGCGAGCCGATGGGCACGAAGCCCGACTGGTTCCGGGGCGCGCGTTCGCTCTACGCCGCCGGCTTCCGAAGCGGCGATGTCGTCCACAACACCTTCAGCTACCACTTCACGCCCGGCGCCTTCATGATGGAGAGCGCGGCGGAGGCGCTCGGCTGCACGGTGTTCCCCGGCGGCGTCGGTCAGACCGAACAGCAGGTCGAAGCAATCCAGCATTTCGGTGCAGTCGGATTCATGGGCACGCCCGACTTCCTCAAGATCGTTCTGGACAAGGCCGCGGAGATGGGTATCGCCCTGCCCTCGCTTGCCAAGGCGCTGGTCGGCGGCGGGGCGCTCTTCCCTTCGCTCCGTCAGGAAATCCGAGGCAAGGGCGTCGATGTGATGCAGAACTACGGCACGGCGGATGTCGGTCTGGTCGCCTATGAGACCCCGGCTTTGGAAGGCATGGTGCTCGACGAGGGTGTGATCGTCGAGATCGTCCGGCCGGGTTCGGGCGACCCGGTGCCGGATGGAGAGGTCGGAGAGGTCGTGGTCACGACGCTCAATAGCGACTATCCGCTGTTCCGGTTCGCAACCGGCGACATGTCCGCCGTCGATGCCGGGCAAAGCTCCTGCGGACGTACTAATACCCGCATCAAGGGCTGGATGGGACGGGCCGATCAGACCGCCAAGGTACGCGGCATGTTCATCCGCCCCGAGCAGGTCAACCGCGTGCTTGCCCACCACCCGGAAATTACACGGCTCAGGCTCGTGGTCGGCTCCGAGAACAATCTCGACACCGCAACCCTGCAGGTGGAGGCGCCGACCCGCGACGACGCCTTCCGGGATGCGGTTGCGGAGAGTTTCCGGTCGGAATGCAAGATGCGCGGGCGGATCGAATTCGCCGACACCCTGCCAAATGACGGCAAGGTGATCGACGACCGGCGCAGTTACGATTGAGGCCCGGCAGCGGCTAGGAACAGGCCGCCGGAGGAAAGTTCGATGACATGGCTTACCAATGACCGGTGGATCAAGGAGCCGGCCGGGGAGCGTTTTGCCGCGCTACTGGCCCGTCCCGGCATCCTGAGGGCGCCGGGCGCCCACAACGCTATGGCCGGCCTGCTTGCCAAGCGGGCCGGCTTCGAATGCCTCTATATCTCGGGCGCCGCAGTCACGGCCTCGATGGGGTTGCCGGACCTGGGCGTCATTGGCCTGGACGAGCTCTGCCACCATGTCCGCAGCGTTTACCGGGCGACGCAGCTACCCTTGGTCGTCGATGCCGACACCGGCTACGGTGAAGTGCTGAACGTCATGCGCACGGTCCGCGAGCTGGAGGCCGCCGGAGCCGCAGCCGTGCAGATCGAAGACCAGTTGCTACCGAAGAAATGCGGCCATCTGAACGACAAGCAGCTGGCGAGCCCGGAAGACATGGCACGCAAAGTGGATGCGGCGCACCGGGCGCGCACGCACCTGCGCATCGTCGCCAGGACCGACGCCGTGGCCCAGGAGGGCCTGGAGGCCGGCATCGAGCGGGCCAACCTTTACATCGAGGCCGGCGCGGACATCGTCTTCGCGGATGCACTGACCAGCGAAGCCATGTTCCGGCGGTTCTCGGAGGCGGTAAATGCGCCCCTGATGGCCAATATGACGGAATTCGGCCGCACGCCTTATTTCACCGGCGCGCAGTTCGAGGCGATGGGCTGCAAACTGGTGATCTGGCCGGTCTCGTCGCTGCGCGTCGCCGCCAGGGCCATGGCCGACATGTATGCGCATCTGGCCGACGCCGACAGCACGGAAACCCTGCTGGACTCGATGCAGAGCCGGGCGGAGCTCTATGAAACCATCGGCTACGGCGAATTCGAGGCCCTCGACGCCTCGATCTCGGCCAGCGTCGTGCCTCCCGACCTGCGCGACCTCCGCGGCCACAATATCGCTGGCGCCTCTTCCGGAGAGGAATGACCCGGGCTAGTAGGCCGTTCCCCCGCGGCGGTGCATGTCCACCAGAGCGCGATTGTACGCCAGCATTACATCGCGTTCGTGGATGAAGCCGACCAGGTGCCGGTCCACCCGGTTGTCCACGACGGCAATATGCTCCTCGTGCCGCATCTCCATCAGGTTGAAAGCGCTTTCGAGATCGTCTTCCACGGTCAGCATGGGCGGATTGAGCCTTGCAGCGTCGCCGGCGCAGATCAGGTCCTGGATCCCGGGGTCGAACGCGGCTTCGTCCAGGTCGGCGAGCGTGATCGTGCCGAACAGGCGGTTCGACGGATCGACGACGAAGAGTTCTCCGTAAGGGGCAGTCGCCAGCGCCACGCGCAACTCCCGCATCTTCATGGTGCGCGGCACGGACGAGAATGACCGGCTCATCACGCCGCGCACGCGCATCTGCCGCATGGCGTCGGTCTCCAGCCTCTCGTCCAGGTCGATGCCGCTCTCCGCCAGGACGGTACGGAAATAGGAGGCGCGGTTCAGAGCGCGCGTCAGCATGGCGGCAGTTACCGTCGCGAGGGTAACGGCCATGGTGAGTTGGTAGTCCCCGGTCAGTTCGACCATGATGAGGATGGTCGAGATCGGCGCACCGAGAACCGCGCCCGCCATCGCACCCATGCCGACCATTGCATAGGCGCCGACGCCGGCGAAGAGATGCGGCGCAACCGAACCTGCAACGGTGCCGAACGCGCCGCCGAGCATGGCGCCGAGAAACAGCGAAGGGCTGAACACACCGCCGCCCATACCACCCCCTATGGTAAGCGACGTCGCCGCCGTCTTGGCTACGATCAGTCCGATAAGCAGCCAGAGGCCGTATTCGGCCTTGAGCGCGTCGTCCGTTGCGCCGTAGCCGACGCCCAGCACCTGCGGGAACACCACCGCGATCAATCCCACGGCCAGACCAGCAAGCGCGGGTCGCATCCATGCCGGCACCGTTGAAGCCTCGGCCAGCTGGGCCGTGATACGGATCGACCGGATGAAGATCACAGCCGTCACGGCCGTTAGGCCGCCGAGCAGCACGAACGCGGGAAATTCCAGCCAGGAGCCCAGGCTGAATTCAGGCACGATGAAAGCCGGGTATGCCCCGTATACGGCATGCGAGATGAGGGTAGCGACCACGGAGGACACGGCAACCGGAACGAGCGCGCCGAACGCGTAGCGGCCGATAACCACTTCCTGGGCAAAGAAAATCCCGGCAAACGGCGCGTTGAACGACGCCGCAACCGCACCGGCGACGCCGCAGGCGAGCAATGTCCGGGCCGCGCCCCGTCGATCATGGAACTGCCGCGCAAGGTATGAAGCCACTGCCGCGCCCAGATGCACGACCGGGCCTTCCCTTCCCGAAGACCCGCCAGCGCCCAGCGTGAGCGCGTTCGCCACAGCCCCGTGCAGGGCCGGCACCAGATCCATGCGACCGCCTGCGGCGCTCGCCTCCATGACTTGCGCCACCCCCATGGGCCGACCGCGCAGGAAGACGCGGATATAGATACCGACAGCCAGTCCGCCGATCGTGGGCGCAAGCACGACCTGCCAGGCCGGAAGTTCCGCGATGAACTCGGTCAGGTCCTCCTCACCCGTGCCTAGGAAGATCGACTGGAAGATCGCGAGCAGTTCCCGAAACAGCACGGCGCAGCCTCCAGCCGCCAGCCCGACGACGAGCGCGACTGCCACCAAAGCGATCTGTTCGTCGTCGAAAGCCTGCCGAAGCCTGGTGGCAGTACGCTGCAATATCTCCCTGCCCGGGTTCACCGGGTCCGACCTATCTGCATTGGCCGATAGAACCCTGCGCACAGACATGCTTGCCGTCCGTCCATATGGCCCCGGAAAGGTCGGCATCGAAGAAGTCCGCTTGCCTCAGACGCGCGCCAGTGAAGTCCGCGCCCTCCAGCTGGGCTCTAAAGAAGCGGGCCCGGCGCAAATCCGCTTCCTTGAAGACCGCCCCCCTCAGGTCCGCCTTGGTGAAGTCCGCTTCGTTCAATCTGGCCCTGTCGAAACGGGCATCGCGGAGTCCGGCGGAGATGAACTTGGCGCGCGATCCGGTCACGCCGGTGAAATCCGCCCTTTCAAGATTAGCCCGCTTGAACGACGACGAACGGATTTTCGCGCCGGCCAGATTGGCTTCCGGCATATTGCGCTCGTCGAAGATGCAGCGGTTCCACTCGACGTCGGGCGCGGCCGCGTCGGTACAGAACGCTGCCGCAGAACCGGCGAAACCGACGAGGAACAGGATTACGGTTCGCACCAACATGGGCCTGCCCATCATCCTCTTCACCGGCGCTCCAATCAAGCGCCGGATTTACGCCGGATCCCGATGACACGGCCGGCTTTCTCGGGGCGCGGCAAAGCCTCATGCCGTTCCTTGGTGTCCGCAAGCTTTGCAAGAATTTCGGATGGAAACGGCGCGGAGCGGCGCAGGTCCATGTCGACATGCATGGCAATCAACTCGTTGGTCGCCGCCGCAAAACCCTTCTCGGCGTGATACATGACATGGAAATAATGAAGCCGTTTCTCATCGAAATCGAGCAATTGCGTCGTAAATCGCAATGGATCCCCTTCCAAAACTTCCTGGTCATACGTAATATGGCCTTCCAGCGTGAAGGTCGAAAAATTACCAGCAGCCTTGTAATGCTCTCCGCAGCCCATTGCATCGTAAAAGGCGTCGGTAGCATGGTCGAAAGCAAGGAAATAAAAGGCGACATTCATATGGCCGTTATAGTCGATCCATTCGGGCTGGACAACTTCGCGGTGTTCGTCGAACAGAATAGACATATCTCGCTTCCGTATCCGTTTCTCAAGCTGTTTTTCTTGGCAGCACGACGGTCGCCGTGCCCAGGGCGGATGTGCGCTCGTGCTGGTTGATACAGCGGATGGCGCACTCGACCCGGCCTTCGCCGTCCACGATCCCGGTCTCGACCACCTCGCCCCTGCACCATGTGGCGTCACCGACGACATTATGGCCGCGGACCTGGACATTGAGGCGCTTCAGGAAGCCGTCGTCGCCCATCCAATCGGTCACCAGGTGGCCGAGCCATGCAATCCGCTCCGGGCCGAAATCATAGGCTCCGGGAACGCCGACTTCCTGTGCGAATTCCCGGTCCCAATGCACGCGCACGGGCGGCTCCGGCACGTTGTTCCGGTTGCGTGCCGCCAATTTCGGGTGCCGGTTGTAATACAGCCATGCCTGCCGGTGGTTGCGGACCGCGTAGTTGCCCCAAGCCTGCATGAAGGCCACAGCCGCAGTGACCGTATAGGGTCCCTTCAGGACCGGCCCCAATACGTCGCCTTCCCTCACATCTTCGAAATACCGGGTCTCTGCGCCCCGCGGTGCTTCGGAGAGGTATTGCGCCTGAAATTCGGCAATTTCCTCCTCGCTGTACCGATGCGGTTCCATGAGTTTCGGTTCGTATTTGGAACCGCTGGTCCGCGCCGTATCCCGCTCGGTCCGAAAACACCAGGAGTCCGCTTCGGCGACTTCGCGGTCGTCCTGGTCGAAGAAGCGAATGCGGTAAATCTGTTGAATGGCGAAGCCAGCGAACCGGGTCCGGTGCTCGACAATATCATGTAGCCGCGACTCTGCGCGGAACTTCATCCCCACTTCGATCGGCTGCTTCCAGCGGAAATCGGTGCCGGCGAACATCGCATGGACGCCCGGAAGGCCCTCCACCGCCCCGGAAACCGTGTTCTCGAGGCTGTAGAGGATGGAGGGCGGGGCCAATTGCCGGCCCCAGCGCGTGCCTGCCGCATAGGCGGCATCGTGGTAAAGCGGGTTGTCGTCCCCGATCGCCCATGCGAAGCGGCTCGCCGCATCGGCATTGACCTCGGTGTAGAAGGGCGGCGTGACCCTGCGCACAGGCTGACCGATGCGGGCGCGAAGCTGAGCGACATCCACTTCGGTAATCCGGCTATGCGCCATGGGCGACTCCTTCAGGCTCTCTTCGGGCCGGCGCTTTATAGAACCCGTCAGGCGAGTGCGTCGAGGGCAGCTTCCAGCTGCGGGCGGTGCTGCGGGTCGGCAATCGCGATCATCGCGCGGGCGCGCTCCTGCAAGGACCGCCCGGCGAGTTC
>MPNF01000036.1 GCA_002238885.1 Alphaproteobacteria bacterium bin95
ACTGCTTGCCGGCCGTATCCCAGACATAGACGCCTTCGCCGCGCTCGATGACCATCGGCCCCTGTTCTTCGTGCTGGCGGAAGTTCGTGTAGGGGTGAAGCAGATACGCGACATCGCGCGCTTCCGGTGAATTCGGCTGCAATGGCATGGGACGGCCTCCGGGGACGCTGGTGGCGAGGGGAAGTCGTAGTCTAGCACCCTGCGGCGGCCCGTCCCAAGTTCCTTTGTGGGCGGGATCCGGTTCGTTTGCAGGAGTCTGGTGCGGCCGGCTGCGCCATTCGACACGCGGCCAATCGTTGCGTTGACAGGGTCGCCAGTTGGTGCATGGTCTCCGCATGCCGACAGGAGGCCCGTTCGTTGCCGACCGTTGGCATCTGGGCCGCGCCGCCATTGCGGGCCGGATGCGAACCTGCGGGACCGGGAATGACGGCGGATCCTCCAGCCGGACACCAATCAGGGAGAAGACAAAAATGAGTTTCAGGAAACTTGCGGGCGTGGCGGTGTCGATCGCCGGCGCCGCAATGATCGCAACCTCGGCCAACGCGGGGCCCGACGACGACTCGCTGATCGTCGCATGGGGTTCGACCGGCCCCATCGAGAACGTGGACAACTATTTCAACACCAACCGGACCGGCATCTGGTTCAGCCGCATGGTCTGGGACCAGCTCATCTATCGCGAGCCGAAGACCTTCGAATTCAAGCCGCTTCTGGCGACGAGCTGGGAACTGCTCAACGACACGACCTGGCAATTCAAGCTGCGCGAGGGCGTCAAATTCCATAACGGCGAGCCGTTCGACGCCGATGACGTGGTCTTCACGATGAATTGGATCTCGAACCCGGAAAACGGCGTCAAGGTGCAGCGAAACGTCAACTGGATCGACCGGGCTGAGAAGGTAGACCAGTACACCGTCAACCTGCACATGAAGAAGCCGTTCCCGCAGGCTTTCGAGTTTCTGTCGGGGCCGCTGACGATCTATCCCAACGAGTATTACGCCGAAGTCGGCCCGCAGGGCATGGGCCAGAAACCGGTCGGCACGGGCCCGATGAAGGTCGTTTCGATCAAGACTGCTGAGGAATATGTCTTCGAGAAGAACGAGGACTACACCTGGGGCAGCCCGAAGGGCGGGGCGCAGGTCTCCAAGATGGTCGTGCGCGAGATTGCCGATGTGCAGACTCAGATTGCCGAACTGCTGGCGGGCGGTATCGACGTGACCGCCGATATTTCGGCCGACCATGTGGACCAGATCGGCCAGGTGCCGGGCTACAACGCCCTCCAGGCCGGCACGATGCGAACGGGCTATATCGGCTTCGACGCCGCTGGCCGCGGCAATTTCGAGCCGACCACGAAGCTCAAGGTCCGCCAGGCGATGGCTCACGCGATCGACCGCGCGTCGCTCGTCAAGAACCTGATCCGGGGCGACGCCGGCGTCATTCATACGCCTTGCTTCCCGACCCAGTTCGGCTGCGATGCCGAGGCGGCGGTCAAATACGAATTCGACCCCGAGAAGGCCAAGATGCTTCTCGCCGAGGCCGGCTATCCCGACGGGTTCGAAATCGGCTTCTACACCTTCCGTCCCGCGGACTGGGCCGAAGCGATCATGGGTGACCTGGCCAAGGTCGGAATTAAGGCGACGCTGACCAAGATGCCCTACTTCGCGCTGCGCGACAAACAGCGCAACGAGGGCACGACGCCGATGTTCCTGATGGACTGGGGCTCCTATTCGATGAACGACATGTCGGCGATCACCAGCCACTTCTTCAAGAAGGGGCCGGACGATTTCGCGCTCGACGACGAGGTGGCCGCGTGGCTCGAAGAGGGCGACACGAACTCGGACCCGGAGGTGCGGAAGGCCGCCTACCGCAAGGCTGTCGAGAAGATCACCCGCGAGGTCTACTGGCTGCCGATGTTCAACCATGTCCGCAACTACGCCTATCGCGAGGAGCTGAACTTCATCCCCTACCAGGATGAGATTCCGCGCTTCTGGCAGTATGGCTGGGCAAGCAGCTAACGGCGCCTCGCCCTCGCAAGGGGGCAGCGACAGGGCAGGGCGGGCCGTGCTCCCGCCCTGCCGTTCCTTCGACCGTCGGAGAGCGACGGAATGCCTGCCTACACGCTTAAGCGGACCTTCGTTGCGTTCCTGATCCTGATCGTCGTGTCGGGGCTGACCTTCTCGCTCAGCCATCTCTCGGCCGATCCGGCGCTGACCATTGGCGGCGAGCAGGCGAGCGAGGAGGACATCCAGGCGATCCGCAAGCTCTATGGCTTCGACCGGCCCGTCCATGTGCAGTATTTCGATTGGCTGGGCCGCGCCCTCTCCGGCGATTTCGGCGAGAGTTACCACTACAAGCAGCGCGTCTTCGACATGGTCTCCGAACGGATCGGCCGGACGATGCTTCTCGGCACGCTGGCGATTTTGTTCGCGCTGGTTGTCTCGATCCCACTCGGGACGCTGGCGGCCATGTGGCCCAATTCGATCGTCGACCGGGTCGCATTATTCATCGCGGTTCTCGGGCAGGCGCTGCCGACCTTCTGGTTCGCGCTGATGATGATTATCGTCTTCGGCGTCTGGTGGCGCTGGCTGCCGATTTCCGGCCATACGCAGTGGGCCAACTATGTTATGCCCACCATCGCGCTCGGTTACTATGCGACGCCTGCGCTGATGCGCCTGACCCGCGCCGGCATGATCGAGGTGCTGGCCTCCGACTATATTCGCACTGCGCGCGCGAAGGGGCTCAGTCCGGGCTCGGTGCTCTTCAAGCATGCGCTCAGGAACGCGATCATCCCGGTGGTCGCGCTGGCGGCCGTGTGGTTCGGATTCATGCTCGGCGGTTCGATCGTCATCGAGACGATCTTCAATCTCAAGGGCATCGGCTGGCTCTCTTACGACGCACTGTTGCGATCGGACCTGCCGGTCGTGCAGGCGATCGTGCTGGTCTTCGCTTCGTTCTATGTGGTGTTGACGCTGCTGGCCGACCTGCTCAACGCCTATCTCGACCCGCGAATCTCGGTGCGCTGAGGCATTGCCATGACCAGCACCGACGCCGCCAGACCCCTTGTATTCCGACAGCGGCAGACGGCCGAGGAAATCCTCGAGCCCTCGCCCTGGTCCAAGCTCCGCCGGCGCATTCTCGGGAACCACAGCTTCCTGATCGGTGCGATCATCCTCGCCGCGATCTTCGCGGTGGCGATCCTTGCACCCCTGCTCGCGCCGCACGACCCCTACGATCAGGACCTTGCGAAGCGCCTGACCAACCCGTTCTGGCATGAAAAAAAGATTGATCCGGAGCATATTCTCGGCACCGACAAGGTGGGCCGGGACTATCTCGCACGGCTCATCTACGGCAGCCAGATTTCGCTGCTGATCGGCTTCTCGACCATGCTGATCTCAGGTGTCATCGGCACGGTGCTGGGAGTGACGGCAGGCTATTTCGGCGGCCGGGTCGATATGGTGGTGAACTTCATTATCAACACGCGGCTCGCGATGCCGGTCTTCCTGGTCGCGATGGCGGCCGTCGTGGCCTTCGGTGCGTCGCTGACCGTTGTGATTCTCGTTCTCGGGCTCTTTCTCTGGGACCGCTTCGCCGTGGTGATGCGGAGCATCACCATGCAGGCCCGCGATCTCGACTATGTGAAGGCCGCACGAGCCATGGGCTGTTCGACGCCCTATATCATCGTGCGCGAGATCTTCCCGAACGTGCTCTCATCGCTGACTGTTGTCGCAACCGTCGAGATGGCGAATGCCATCCTGCTCGAAGCCGCGCTCTCCTTCCTCGGCTTCGGCGTCCAGGCGCCGACGCCGAGCTGGGGCCTGATGCTGAACGAGGGGCGCGAATACATGTTCTTTTCGCCCTGGCTCCTGGCATTGCCCGGCGTCTGCCTCTTCATGCTGGTTCTGGCGATCAACCTGTTCGGCGACGGGTTACGGGATGTGACGCGCGAACGGGATCGCTGACATGGCGTCCGGAAATATCCTCGAAGTCGAGAACCTCCGTGTCGATATCCCCGTGGCGTCCGGGATGTTGCATCCCGTGCGCGGGATCGACTTCTCGGTATCGCGCGGCGAGACCCTGTGCATCGTCGGCGAGTCCGGTTGCGGCAAGTCGCTGACGTCGCTCGCGGTCATGGGGCTTCTGCCGAAGACCGCCCGGCGCACCGCCGCCCGGATGGATTTTCTCGGACACGATATCCGCACTTTGCGCGAGCGCGAGATGGCGCGTCTGCGCGGCGGGTCGATATCGATGATCTTCCAGGAACCGATGACCTCGCTCAATCCGTCCTACACTATTGGCAACCAGCTGGCGGAGGTCTATCTGCGCCATGTCGAGCAGAGTCGCGCGGCCGCGCGCGACCGGGCGGTCTTCCTTCTCGAAAAGGTGGGCATTTCGTCGGCCGGCTCGCGCCTCGGCCAGTACCCGCACCAGCTGTCGGGCGGACAGCGCCAGCGCGTGATGATCGCCATGGCATTGATGTGCGGGCCAGAACTCATCATCGCCGACGAGCCGACCACCGCACTCGATGTCACCATCCAGGCCCAGATTCTCCATGTCCTGGCCGATCTGCAGCACGAGTTTGAGATGGGCATGATTCTCATCACCCACGACCTCGGCATCGTTGCGCGCGTCGCCGACAAGGTGCAGGTGATGTATGCAGGCAAGACGGTCGAGGAAGGCCCGTGCGAGGCGGTTTTCGATGCGCCGATGCATCCCTATACGCAAGGGTTGCTTCGCTGCATCCCGATTCCCGGCAAGACGCAACGCGGCGAACGTCTCGGTTCGGTGCCCGGTATCGTGCCGAACCTCGTCGGAGAGCTTTCGGGCTGCATGTTCCGGAACCGCTGCGAATACGCTTCCGAGGCTTGCGCAGAAATGAGGGATGAGCCGACGCGCATGGGTGACGGCCACGCCTATACTTGCCTGCGCGCGCCGGAAGAGATTGCAGGCGAACGGCAGGGCGCCGGGGGGACGCTGTGACCGAAGCCGCCGCTGCGCTCGAGACGGTCGATGTCACCTGCGTTTTTCATGTGGGGCAGGGCTTCCTGCGTGGCGCGAAGCCGCTTCGCGCGGTCAATGGCGTCTCGCTGAAAATCCCGCAGGGTCAGGTCGTGGGGCTGGTGGGCGAGTCCGGCTGCGGCAAGAGCACGATGGCAAACATCCTGCTTGGGCTCCAAAAGCCCAGTTCGGGGGATGTGCTCTATTCCGGCAATAGCGCGGCCGGCTTCTCCCGCCGTCAAATCGCGCGTCGAATCCAGCCGATTTTCCAGGACCCCTATTCTTCGCTCAACCCGACAAAGACTATCGAGTCGATCGTCTCCCAGCCGCTCAAGATCCACAATGTCGGCGAGCCGTCGGAATGGTCTGCGAAAGTTGCCGAGATGCTCGATGTCGTCGGGCTGCCGCGCCGGGTGGCCTCGAGCTACCCAAGCCAGCTTTCCGGCGGCCAGCGCCAACGCGTGGCGATCGCCCGGGCGCTGGTCATGCGCCCCGAGGTGGTTATCTGCGACGAGCCGACCTCGGCGCTCGATGTCTCGGTGCAGAGCCAGATCCTCAATCTGCTGCAGGATCTGAAGGAAGAACTGGGCCTCACCTATCTGCTCATCAGCCACAATCTGGCTGTGGTCCAGCACATGGCCGATCGGGTCGCGGTGATGTATCTCGGCCGGATCGTCGAGGAGGCGGATGCGCAAACGCTCTTCAACGACCCGCGCCATCCCTATACAAGGGCGCTCCTCGGTTCGGTGCTGACACCTGACCCGCGCCTCGGCGTTCCGGATACGCATCTCGGCACGGTCTTCCCGAACCCGATCGACCCTCCGCCCGGCTGCTCGTTCCATCCGCGTTGCTCCGAGTGCATGGAGATTTGCAGGTCGCGGGCGCCTCGACCGGTCGCGGATGGCGGCCACGAGACCGAGTGCCACCTCTACGGCAACACCGGCGGGCAGGATCGACACGTCGCGCATAACGACTGAATGGGGGGACAAACATGAAAGTCTTCATCGCCTGCCTCGGGACCGAGACCAACACCTTCTCGTCCATGCCGACCGGCGTGCGGACCTTCGAGGACACGATGCTGTTCCGCGGCGATGCCACCCGGCATCCCCCCACAGCGTTCAGCATGCCCCTGCATGTCTGGCGCACCGCCACCGAGGAGCGCCAGGGCCAGGTGGTCGAGAGCATCGCCGCCTTCGCCCAACCCGCCGGGCTGACCGTCCGCAGGGTGTATGAGGGGTTCCGCGACGAGATTCTGGACGACCTGCGCGCGGCGCTGCCGGTTGATATCGTGCTGCTGTCGATGCACGGTGCCATGACCGCCGAAGGTTACGAGGATTGCGAGGGCGATCTGCTCGCCCGCGTGCGCGAGATCGTCGGGCCGGATGTCGTCATTGGCGGTGAGCTGGACCTTCACTGCTCGATTACCCCGGCGATGGTCGAGAACGCGGATGCGCTCGTCGTTTTCAAGGAATATCCGCACATCGATGTCGGCGAGCGAGCGGGCGAGCTCTTCGATATCTGCCTCGCCGCGCACCAGGGCGATGCGAAGCCCGTCATGGCCGTCCATGATTGCCGGATGGTCGGCATGTGGCGCACGCCGGTCGAGCCGGTGCGCAGCCTCGTCGAGGAAATGCAGGCGGCTGAAGGCAGGGGCGGCATCCTCTCCGTCTCCTTCGCGCACGGCTTCCCTTGGCAGGACGTGCCCGAAACCTCCGCCAAAATGCTCGTCATCGCCGATGGCGATATGGGTCTTGCAGCCGAGACCGCGGGGGCCTTCGGGAAGAAAATCTGGGACCTGCGCGACGAGACCGGGCAGGGCACCGTGACCATAGACGAGGCGCTCGACCTGATCGCAGCGGGCTCCGGCCCGGTGGTCGTGGCCGATGTCGCCGACAATGCAGGCGGCGGCGCGCCCTCGGACTCGACCTTCCTGCTGTCCCGCGCGCTCGAACGCGGCGCGACGGGGCTGCTCTCGGGCTATTACTGGGATCCGGTCGCGGTGCGCTTCTGCGAAGAGGCGGGAGAAGGCGCCACGATTCGGCTCCGCGTTGGAGGCAAATGCGGGCCGGACTCGGGCGACCCCGTGGACCTGACCGTCACGGTGAAGCGCATTCTGGAGGGCGCCAGCCAAAGCTTCGGCGAAGCCACGATGGGCATGGGGACAGCCGTCTGGTTGTCGGCGGACGCGGGTATAGACCTCATCCTCACTTCGACCCGAACGCAAGTCTTCCACCCGAACGGCATGACGCAGCTCGGCATCGACCTCGCCGCCTACAAGGGCATCGCCGTCAAATCGACCCAGCATTTCTATGCCGGGTTCGCGCCGGTCGCATCGCGGATCGAATATATCGCCTGCGAGGGCGCGATTCCGCCGGACTTCGCGACGATCCCCTTCCAACGCTTCGCCGCCCCCTACTGGCCGCGCGTCGAGAATCCGTACGAGGACTGAAGGTTGTGCCGCCGATACTTGGCGGCATTCCGGATCATTGGTTTAGTTGGTGCCGCGCAAAGGATTCGAACCCTTGACCTGCCGATTACAAATCGGCTGCTCTACCGACTGAGCTAGCGCGGCATCGGGCGCATTCTACGCGCTTGGCGCTGTCCGCGAAACGGCCGGCCGGCGCTGCGGCCTGCCGTTCGCGGCCTGTGCGAAACTGCGCCGGTAGCGCCCGGGCGTGGTGCCGACCAGGCGCCGGAAATGGTGGCGGAGGGTTTCTACCGAGCCGAAGCCGGACTGCGCCGCGATTTGCTCCACGGTGAGGTCGGTCGTCTCGGCAAGCTGCCGGGCAAGGGCGATACGTTGGCGGGCGAGCCACTCGCCGGGCGTTGTCCCGAGCGTCTTCCGGAAACGGCGCTGGAAGGCCCGGAGGCTCATCCCGGCGCGCCGGGCGAGGTCTCCGACGGTCAACTCCTCGTCGAGATGGCCGGGAAGCCAGTCGAGCAGCGCCGCCAGCCGGCCGTTGCCGGCCTCGCACGCGACGGGCGTTGCCACGAACTGCTGCTGGCCGCCGTCCCGGTGTGGCGCCAGCACGAGACGGCGGGCAACATTGTTCGCAACCGCAGCGCCATGGTCCCGGCGGACGATGTGCAGGCAAAGGTCCAGGCCCGCTGCGCTGCCCGCCGAGGTCAGCACCGACCCTTCGTCCACATATAGGACATCGGGGTCCACTCGGATGTCGGGGTAGCGCCGCGCCAGGGCCTCGGTGTAGCGCCAATGGGTCGTTGCCCGCTTTCCGTCGAGCACGCCGGTAGCGGCCAGCACGAAGACGCCCGAGCAGATCGACACCAGCCGGCCGCCGCGTTCCGAAACGCGCATCAGCGCATCCAGCAAGGGCTGCGGGGGAGACTCGGTTTCGCCCCGCCAGCCGGGCACGATCACCGTGTCGGCCCGCTCGACCAGCGCCAGGTCGTAGGGCGCCTGCACCGCAAGACCGCCGGCCGCGTGCAGCGGGCCCGGCTCGGCGGCGCAGACGTCGAAGCGGTACCAGGGACGGTCCAACTCCGGCCGTGGCAGGCCGAAGATTTCGTAAGTGCAGCCGAACTCGAAGGTGCAGAGACCGTCATAAGCCAGCGCGACGACGCGCGAATGAGGCGGTTGACCCGGCATGGTGGCGCGATCTTACCGGAGATAGGCAGAAACGCCACGGGACGGGCCGGCGCGCGTGTCCAATCATGTACGACGACCGGACTCTGTAAGGAACCGCCCATGCTCCGCCTCTACGACAACCACACCTCCGGCAACGGCTACAAGCCGCGCCTGCTGCTCGCCCATCTCGGCACTGCCTTCGAGCGCATCGAGGTCGATATCGACAAGCGGGAGTCCCGCACGCCTGCCTTCCTGGAGAAGAACCCGAACGGGCGCATTCCCGTGCTGGAACTGGAGGACGGCGCCTGCATCGCGGAATCCAACGCGATCCTGTTCTATCTGGCGGAAGGATCGCGCTTCCTGCCATCGGAGCGGCTCGACCGCGCGCTCACGCTGCAATGGATGTTCTTCGAGCAGTACAGCCACGAGCCGTTCATCGCTGTCGTCCGCCACTGGATCCATACAGGAATGAACGACGAGCAACGCGCCCAGTTGCCCACCAAACGGGAGGGCGGTCACGCCGCGCTTGCGGTCATGGAAGGCCAGTTGGGCAAGGCGGACTGGTTCGGCGGCGCCGGAATGACCATCGCCGATATCGCACTCTACGCCTATACGCATGTCGCCGGTGAGGGCGGGTTCGACCTCGCCGGATATCCGGCCGTCCGGGCGTGGCTCGATCGGGTCGCGGCGGAGCCGGGGCATGTTCCAATGGCCGTGGCGGGGGTATCCTGAGGGCGAACCGGATCGAGGCCTGCCGCCTTGCGGCAAAAGGATGAAGGATGACGAACGACAAACCGCCGCCTGCGATTACCGCCGTGGACGTTGCGCCCCGGACGAAGGCTTCCAACTACCCGGAACCCTTTTTCAGCCGTATGGCGCGCCGGGAGAAGCGGGCGCTCGGCGACTTCTTCGGCCTGAAGAATTTCGGCGTGAACCTGACGAAGATCGCCCCGGGCGGCGAGTCGGCGTTAATGCACACGCACAGCAGGCAGGACGAGATGGTCTATGTGCTCGAAGGCGAGGCGGTGCTGGCAACTCCATCCGGCGAGACCCGGCTCGGGCCGGGCGACTGCGCCGGATTCCCGGCCGGGGGCGAGGCGCACCATATCCTCAACCGCACCGACCGGGATCTGCTGATTCTGGAAATCGGCGACAGGCCCGAGGGCGATGAGGGCAGCTATCCCCAGGACGATATCCAGGCCGTCATGGGCGCTGACGGCAAGTGGCGCTTCGCCCGCAAGGACGGCACGCCCTACTGACGCGGAGCGGGGTCCGCCGGACGCATCCGGCGGGCTTCAGCGCTCGTAATGTTCGGCCTCCCGCGGGCCGGCCCGCATGTCGTCGATGGCCCGTGTGACGTCCTCGACCGCCGCTTCCAGGCGGGCGATGACCGCCTCCGGTTCCTGATGGAAAGGCAGGGTTTCGATCAAGGCTTCGAGCCGTCCTTGCGCGCGCCAGGCGGCATGCCTGGCCAGTTCCGTATAGATCGCCGCCTCGTCGTCGATGCCGAAGAGGTCGCGCATGCGGCTCTGGTCGTCCCGGCTCCGGTCCATAGCCACATAGGCATTGACCATGGTGATGCGTTCGGCCCGCTCGGCCAGAGGGGCGGCGCGATGGACGACCATGTTGCCATGGAGCGCGATGGCGTAGCCGGGGCCCGGGAAGTCCGGGACGACGACCCGGTCCCGGGGCGGCGTTCTGCCCTGGGCGGCGAGCGCTGCAGCCTCGGCCTTCGTGCCCATGAAATATTCGAACCGCCCGCCCGACAGCCCCGCCGGGTCCGTCACCATCATCACGTAGTCGAGGGGGATTGTGTCGTGATGCCACTTGTCGACTGCTTCCGCGAGATTGGCGGGCTCGAAGTTCATGTGTCCGAGATGCACGGGCATGGAATGCGGCGCAATGCGCGTGCCATAGATTTCGGACATTGCCTGGGTGACCTCCGGGCTGATGCACAGGTCCCGTAGCCAGCGGGACCGGTAGCAGCCGCCCCGGACGACGTTCTCGATCCGGTTGCCGGCCCGGGCCGCCCAGGGCCGCAGGCGCCGAGCCGTTTCAAGCATGATCCGGGCGCCGTCTTCGGAAAGCACGCGGAAGGGTGCCGAAACCGCGACCGGGGTGGCAGTCGGTTCGATCTCGGCCTCGCTATAGCCGAACTCGGCCAGGCTGGTCACGCTTGCCGGCCGTTCCAGCGCCAGATGCGTGTCGGGATCGAAAGGGACTTCGTCGGGAAGCCACTCGTAGCCGACCGGACGTTCTTGCGGAAAAGGCACCGCGACGTTCATGGCGGGGTTCTCCCGTTCACAGGCGGACCCGTGCCTTGCTCCGCCTGAGCCGGCCCTCAGCCGGAGCGGACGGCGATTGCCTCGATTTCCACCTTGAGTTCCGGCATGGCCAGCGCGCTCACCTCTACCAGGGTCGAGACCGGGAAATCGCCCGCGAAGAACTCCCGCCTTGCGCGCCAGACCTCCTCGCGCCGCGAGATATCGGTGACATAGATCACGACCTTGACGACATCGGCCATCGACGCCCCGGCCGCGTCCAGCAGCTTCGCCATCTTGTCGAAGATTGCCTGCGACTGCCCGTATTCGTCGTCGGCCAGGATTTGCGTTCCGGTGCGCGCCGTCAGGCCGGCCACGAAGATATGGTTTCCCGCAACCAGGCAGTTGGACCATGTCTCGGGCGGCGGTTCGGCCACATCAGGATGGGTGACGCGCATGGCCGCCATGGCACTCTCCTCGGTCAGGCTTTCACGATCCGCGCCGGGCGCGGCCGCTCATCGTAAACATTGCGTGTATCGACGACCAGCGGCAGCGCCGTTGCCAGAGCCTCCCAGTCAACCGCATCGTGGTCCGTCACCGCCAGCGCGGCGTGGAACCCGGCGAGCGCCTCCCGCGACCAGTCGATACAGCGCGTGCCGGCCAGTTCGGGATGGGCGCGAGTGGCCGGAATCGCCAGGACATGCGGGTCGTAATAGGCGACTTCGGCCCCGCGTGCCGCCAGCAGGTCCCAGAGGCGCAGCGCGGGGCTTTCGCGCGTGTCGTCGATGTTCTTCTTGTAGGCGACGCCGACCAGCAGGATGCGGCTGCCGGCGAGCGCCGCCGGCGCCAGCGCATCGGCCAGCCTTGCGACCACGCGCTCCGGCATTTCGGCATTGATCTCGCCCGCGAGTTCGATGAAACGGCTCGGCAGACCGACGCTGCGCGCCTTCCAGGCGAGGTAGAACGGGTCGATCGGGATGCAGTGGCCGCCCCAGCCCGGCCCCGGATAGAAGGGCATGTAGCCGAAGGGCTTGGTACTGGCGGCCTCGACGACTTCCCAGATGTCCACGTCCATTCCGGCGTAGATGCTCTTGAGTTCGTTGACGAGTGCGATGTTGACGGCGCGGAAGACATTTTCGGTGAGCTTCGCGGCTTCCGCCGCGGCCGGCGACGACACAGCGTGCACCGCTGGCGAAACGGCCTCGTAGAGCGCGCGGGCGAGCGCCAGCGCTTCGGGCCCGTCGGCGCCGACAACGCGCGGGATGCGCCGCTCGCCGCTGCCGGGAGATTCGCGTTCCGGCGCGTAGGCGAGGAAGAAGTCGCGTCCGCTTCGGAGCCCGCCTTCCTCCAGGATGGGTTTGACGACCTCGTCGGTTGTGCCGGGCCAGGTGGTCGATTCGAGAATGACCAGCTGTCCCGGCCGGAGGGTTTCGGCGACGGCGCGGGCGCTCGCCTCGACGAAGCGCAGATCCGGCTCCCGGTCCGGACCGAGCGGCGTCGGCACGCAGATCGCGATGACGTCGGCCTCGCCGAGGCGGGCGAAATCGTCCGTTGCCTCGAACCGCCCGCTCGCGGCCATCGCCGCAACCTCTCCGTCGGCGACATCCATGATGTAGGAGTGTCCGGCTGCGAGCAGCGGGGGCTTTTCCGGGTCCGTGTCGAACCCGGTTACGGAAAAGCCCGCCTCGTGAAAGGCGCGGGCCAACGGCAGCCCGACATAACCGAGCCCGACGACGCCGATGCAGGCCCGGCGAACTTGCAGCTTGTTCAGCAAAGCTTCAGGCGTAGCTGCGTTCGCCTCCAACATTCCTTCGTCCATCAGGGATCGCTTCTCTTGTCGCACCGGGCCGAACGTCGTCTTCCCCGGGACTAGCGTCAAGGCGTCCCGGCCATCCATCCGATCGTGACGGCGAAGAACGGCATCTCGTCGGTCGAGATGGGCCGCCGGCGCGGCGCGGGAGCCGCCTCGGTCCCTCAGGCGCCCGGATCGGCCTCCTTGCCGAAGCGGCGGACCTGG
>MPNF01000037.1 GCA_002238885.1 Alphaproteobacteria bacterium bin95
GCGACTACGGCGCGGATGTGGTGAAGGTCGAGCCGCCGGGCGGCGACATCAGCCGCCAGGTCGGGCCGAGCCGCAACCGGGGCATGTCCGCGGGCATCCTTACCAAGGCGCGCAACAAGCGCAGCCTCGTGCTAGACTTAAAGCAGCCTGCCGGGCGCGACGCGCTCTACCGGTTGGCGCGGACGGCCGACGTGTTCATCCACAATATGCGCCCCAAGCCCGCTGCCCGCCTCGGCATAGACTATGCGGCCATCTCGGAGCACCGTTCGGACATCGTCTATTGCAGCGCCGTCGGCTTCGGCAAGGACGGCCCCTATGCCGACAAGCCAGCCTGTGCCGACCTCCACACCTGACTGCCCATAGGCAAACAGGCCGGGAGAATATGCTCGGCAAAATCTGGCAGTCAAGAGGTTAAAGAAAGCGGGGAGCGGACTAGGCAATCCGCCCCCCGATCTTAGCCCGAAAATCGGACTGTAGCTTCAGTCCCCACACAGCAAGTCAGGACCTTCCGAAGCATCTCCAAGTGCGGAAGCTAACCCTCCCGGTCTGCCCAGTCAAGCCGGTGAAGCGAAAAAAGTGGGGGTCGAGGCATGGACGCCGCCGAGCGTCGACAATCATGCTTGAACAACATCCGACGACCCCCTCGACGGGGGCAGGACCTTCCTGCAGTCCCAACCCGTCCGGCACACGCAAGCGGGACCGGGCCTATCTGGAAGCCCTTCGCCGAGCCAACGAATGGTGCGGCCTTCCGGAAGGCACAGATCGCTTCACGATCACCCGCTCCCTCAAGAAACACGATGTCGCGGCCAGGCTCGGCTGGTCCTCCCGCCAAGTGTCTCTGACCGAGACCCTCATAGGCGTGACCACCGCGCGCGACTGGAAGGCCAGCTCGCGTCCGATGGTCTGGCTGTCCCAGGACGCCCTGAAGCAACTCTTCCACTGCAATTCCGACTCGACCGTCCGCTACCACCTGCGGCGCCTCATGGAGCTCGGCGTCCTCGCCATGCGCGACAGCACCAACTGTCACCGCAAGGTTCTCTACGACCCCCAGACAGGCGAGCGCATCCCGTTCGGCCTCGACCTATCGCCCATTGCCACGCTGCTGCCGATCGTTCTTCAGACCGCCGAAGACGCCGAAGAGGAGCACCACAAGCGCTACCTTCAGCGCCAGCAGATCAAGAGCCTCCGGAAGAGCAACAAGGAGACCCTCGAACAGGCCATCGAAGACAGCCGCCTTCCAGGCGACGATCCTGAGACGCTGCGCCTGCAATCCCGCATCGAGGCTCTCTGGCCGACGGCCGCCCTCACCAGGCTCTCGCTCTCCGCGCTCTTCGAGCTTCGCCATGACGCCGAGCAGCTGGAGGCCGACCTCGTCGCCACGCTGACCCCCGCGCCCCCTCCGGCCCCGCCCGATGATCTCTCCGCTGCATCGAATCTTGATGGTAAGCCAACGAATATTCGCTGCCTAACCAGCGAAAAACCGCTGCAACCAATTACAATTACAAATGAATCTAAAATTGAAATTCCTGTAGCGGCGGGTCCTGAGCCGTCAACCTCCCCTCACCCGGCCACACTGCCCGCCGCCCACCCCGGCCCGGAAAGGGAGAACTGTAGTCGCCGGCCCTCTCCACGCAGCAAGGCGCCCCCCGCCTGGCTGATCTTCGAGGCTCTCCCGCCCTCCTTCGCCGCCCACCTGCCCGAAGGCGCCGAACCGACTTCCACGGACTTCCAGGCAGCCGCCAACCTCACCCGCAGTCGTCTTGGCGTCTCTCCGAGCGCCTGGCGGGAGGCCTGCCAGCAGCTTTCACCGGACGGCGCCGCGCTCGCGATCGCCGTGGTCACCTCCCGGTCCGATGCCGGCGAAATCCGGTCCGCCGGCGGTTATCTGCGCGGCATGCTGGACGCTGCCCGCAAGGGAGAACTCGACCTCTCGAAATCGCTGTGGGGCATGGTCGACCGGCTCCCGCCCGCTGCACCCGGCACCGAAACCGCGCCCTCCCCGCCACCCGACCAACCCGGCCCGGCGCAGCATTGCAGCGCCCCGCCCGACCCGGAACCCGATATCGACCCGATCGAGACCGTCGAAGTCCGGGAGACGCCCCCCGATCCTCACACACCCTCGCTGGAAGCGCTGGAACCGATAATTCCCGCGAGCATCCGGAACCGGCTCGGCCCCTATTCCCGGGGACGGCGCCGATGGCTCCACCTCATGCACGCGGCTATGACCGAATGCCTCCAGACCCTATCCGTCTCAGGCCCGGCCTGGCGCGGCGCAATGGACACCCTGGGCCTGCACAGAACGACGGTCACCGGCGTGATCGTCGCTGTCATTGCCGAGCGGCGCCTGGACCCCTCCGGACGCGATCCGGAGGCGGCCTTCCTGCATCTCGTTCGGGAAGAGGCGGCTGCGCCCGGTTCACTCGGCCGCCATGTCCGGCTCCTGCAACACCGCGGCCCCGATTACCCTCCAGTCACCGGCACCGCCAAACAACCGCCGACACCACAGCAACGCGGCAACGCATCGGCTCCCGCAGTCCAGAAGCCCACCCAATGAGGCGCCGACACCGCGCTCAATTCCTCGACATCCTCGAGCCGGTCAGCTTCCACGAGCTCGACCCGGCCGGCAAACGATGGCCGACACTCGACGAGATCGAGGACCTCCATGGCTTCGTCCGCTGGGAACTCAATGCCGACCACCCCTCGGCTCCATGGGGCTGGGCCTGGCTCATCGACCGAACCCGGTATCTGGCATGCGAAGAACTCACCATCGAGCCTGCCGACTGGACCCAGCTGTCAAAGGCCACGAATCCACGCATCGCAACGGCCGCGACGCTGTTTGCGCTCTTGCGCCCCGACCGTCCTCCGTTTCGCACCGATCGCCAGTTCCTGAAACATGTCGCCGAAGCCTTCAACAGCACAGTGCCCGTTACCGATCCCTATCGCGAAGCCGTCGAACATATCTGCAAGGAACTGCACCGCGAGATCGAAGACTGGATGGAGCGCGACGGCCATCCCGCTTTCATCTATTCGGGCCCGCTCCCTCATCTGACCTATCTCCAGCGCATCCATCCCTACGAGCCCAGCTGGCCCGCCTTCATGTATCGCGCCAGACAGATCGTGCGGCGCGACTGGCGTTGCATTCCCTCATGGGAGTTCGCGCGCGCCATGATCGGAAGCGAGCGTTCCTCGGCCGCCGTGCTTGCCGACCGCTTCGCGGAGAGCATCCGGCATCGCGTCTCTCCCCATAAGCGCCCCCGACCGGACTATCTGTCCGAACCCGAAGCGCGAACCTTCGCCTACCTCGTCGTAACCGAGTACCGCGAACGCGGTTTTCTCGCAAAGCACATCCGGGACCTCGCAACCACAAGACACGTTCCTGGCCGAATCATTCGAACCAGGCACGAAACCCAACGAGGAACAACAACATGACCGAACCCGACATCTACGCCGTCATCAGCCAAAAGGGCGGATCCGGCAAGACGACGATCTCCACAAACATCGCCGTCGAGGCCTGCCTGGCCGGAAAGAAGACGATGATCGTGGATACCGACCCGCAGGGCTCCTCCGGCACCTGGAGCGATCTCCGCGACCGGCCGTTTCCCGAGGTCATCACGACCCAGCCGAGCCGGCTGCCCCGGGAGATCGGCCGGGCGGCGCAGCAGGGCTTCGAGGTCATCGTCTTCGACACGCCCGGGCATACCGACATGTCGATGCTCACGGCAGCGCAGCTGGCCCGCCTGGTCATCATTCCCTGCCGGCCCCAGGCGTTCGACCTCGCCTCGATCCGCATGAGCCTCGACGTCTGCCTTATGGCACAGACGCCTTCCGTCATAGCCTTCTCGGCAGCACCGACCCGCGGTCACCGGCTGATCGGCAGCGCCAGAGCACTCCTGGCCGACCACGACGTCTCGATCCTTCCGACCATGCTTCGTCAAAGGACCGCCTTCGCGCACGCCTCCTCCTACGGCCTGGGAGCGAGCGAGTTCGCGCCGCGCAGTCCGGCCGCCGCCGAGGCGCAGGCACTCGCCGCAGCCGTTTTCGCCTGGCCGGAGCCCGCACTCACCGTCGTCCCGAACTCATCCTGACCCCACGGAGCTCACCCCATGACCAGCGCCACAAAAATGCATGCAAAGCTGGGCCAGGCCATGTCCAACGGCCCCAGAGCCCCGGAGGCAGCGGAAATCCCGAATGCGGTTCCCCACCGCCGTTCGCTGCCAGCGCAAATCGACATGATCGAAGTCGAGGAACGGCTCCGCTCCGTCGACGAAGCGGCCGTCGACCACATCGCGGAGTCCATGCAGGCTCGGGGCCAGATCTACCCCATCCAGATTGCGACCATCGAACCCGGCCGGTTCCGCTTGCTCACCGGCGCCCACCGCATTGCCGCAGCCCAAACGCTCGGCTGGACGCATATCGAAGCTTTCCTCGTCGATGACCTGGAGGAGGAAGAGGTTTCTCTTCTCGAAATCGACGAGAACCTTTGCAGGGCCGAGCTCGCACCGCTGGATCGATGCCGCTTTCTGGCCAGGCGGAAAGCGATCTACGAACGGCTGCATCCGGAAACGAAACATGGCGCTCACCTAAAGTTGCCACCGTGGCAACATGGAGAAAACAGCCAATCGCCGCCCCCGGACCGCGCCCCTTCCTTCGTCGAAAACACTGCGGGATCGACCCCTTGGTCGCCCCGCACGATCGCCCGTTCCACCCGTATCGGCGAACAGATATCACCCGACCTTCAGGCCGCCCTCGTGGACACACCTCTTGCCAGCCGCACCCGCGACCTCGAGCGCATCGCCGACATGGAGCCCGAAGATCAACAACAACTGCTGCACCGCCTCCGCGACGCGGACAAGCCTCCAAAGAGTCTGTCCGCCCTGCAGAAGGACCCGGCTGCAACATCTCCGCCTCCTCCGACCAACGTCGATCGCCTGAAGAAGGTCTGGATCAACTGCTCGGAGCTTGAACGCACGGAGTTCCGGGAGTGGCTCGACCTGCAGGGAGGCGAATGATGGGCTCCTCCTTACCCGACGCCCAGGCCATCGCGGAGGTCGACCGGCGCCTGAACCGGGAAGATCTCACTGCCCTTGACCGCGCCCGGCTCATCGCCAGGCGCAACGAACTCCATGACCGACCGCATCCGAAAAACGAAAGCTTCGCTCCTTCCGAACCGGAACCTGAGGAGACTGCGTAATGGACGCTTCCGTGGCGGCCCACCAGGTCCTCAGGGACGAGCCCCGCCAGACGGTTCTGCTTCCGCTGGACCGCATCGACCTCGGAGACAGGCTCCGCACCATCAGCGAAGGCGCCGTCACGCATATCGCGGAGAGTATTCGCCGGCACGGCCTCCAAAACCCGATCCAGGTCCGCGGCCTGAGCGAAGACCGCTATCTCCTGGTCGCCGGCGCACACCGCTGCCAGGCGATGCGTTCCCTCGGCCAGGCGACGATCGAGGCCTTCGTCCTCGACGCGCTCACCGCCGACGAGCTCGACCTCCTCGAGATCGATGAGAACCTTATGCGCTCGGAGCTCAACGCTCTCGACCGGGGGCGCTTCCTGGCCCGCCGCAAACACATCCACGAACGCCTCTATCCGCAGAGCCGGCCAGGGGGCGACCGGAAGAGCGCGGAATACAAGGCCGGGACCGGACCGAAGGGTTTCGTTGCCGAGACCGCGCGCTTCACGCCGTTTTCGCCCTGGACGATCCGGCGGGCTCTCAAGATCGGCGAGAACATCATCCCGGAGCTCCAGGACGAGCTCGCGCACAGCGCGCTCGCCCATCGCGAAGGCGACCTCTACAAGATCGCGCGCATGGAGGAAGAGGAGCAGCGGCGCGTCCTCGATGCCCTTCGCGAGGCCGACGAGGAGCCGAGGTCCCTGTCCGCTCTCCTCAGACCCGACCCGGACGACAATGCCGACGATGGCGAAGACCCCGCATCCGCTCCGGATGACAATGCAGACGAAGGCGAAGACCTCCCGCCTGGCGCCGAAGGCAACGCCGAGCCCGGCAAAACACCGCTTGCGCGTTTCCAGACGCTCTGGATCGAGGCAACCGAAAACGAACGCAAGGAGATCTTGACCTGGCTGGAACTGATGAAGGCCCAAGAGAATGCCGAACCGCCATCCTCATCCTGAAAGACAGATCTTCGAGCCGCTCAACTCGTCCTACCGCGAGCTCACTATCCTGCAACGAGCGCAGCTCCTGGCCCGCGCCAAGGCCCAGTACGAGCAGCTCCATCCCGAGGCCTGCCATGGCGGCGACCGCCAATCCGCAACCTACCGCGAGAAATCAAAGGTGAAATTCCCTCACTTTGATTTTCCGGCCGGCAACGCTCCCAGCTTCAGTGAGGCTGCCGCGTCCCACCTCGGATGCACGCCACGGACCGTCCAGCAAATGATCCGGATCGCCGCGCTCATTCCGCCACACATCCAGAAGGCGCTAGCGGCCACGCCCATAGCCGACCGGAAAGAGGAACTGTCGCAGATCGCGCGCATGGCGCCGGAGCTTCAGCAGAAGATATTGACCAGGCTCAGCACCGGCCCGGCGCCCGTCAGCCTCGCCGCCCTGACAGCGAAGCCCTGACATGGCCAGACGCCGGTACGCCGCCCGCGATGCCGAGATCAGCCGCGCGATTTCGAGCGGACAGAGCATCCCCACCATTGCCGCGGATTACGGCCTTGCGCGCTCCACCGTTTACGGCATCGCGCGCCGCGAGGGCTGGACCTGGCCCCGCGGCCCAACTCAAATTCCGCGCTTCTTCGACCTGCCCGGCTGCACGAACAAAGTCCCTCGGTCAACCAACCGCTACTGCTCCCGTACCTGTTTCATCGCCTCCCGGCGCCTCCATCTCCACAAATGCGCCAACTGTACGAGGCCCGTGAAGCGGGGCAGCGCCAAGTTTTGCTCCCGCTCCTGCTATCACGCGTTCGCGCGCCGGTACTGGGCCGTCGCCAACGGCGACCGCAATGGAATAATCGCCCGCGACGCTGCCTCAGGCACACCACACAGCCGCATTGCGTCCTGCCATGGCATTCACCCCAGAACCGTCTCGAACCTCGTTGTCCGACCGGCCCCGGACGATGAGCGTTTCTGCGAGGCGCCCGGCTGCAACGCCCCAACGCCACGGCGCCACCGCCGCTTCTGCAGTTCCGCCTGCCAGCAGGCCTGGATCGAAGCCCGGAAGCCCTGGTGCGCGAACGAATGCGGCAGCCGGGCAAGGACCCGTTCCGGCAAATTCTGCGGCCCCCGATGCCGGGCTGCCTATACCATTCGCGAGGCTCATGCCCGGCGCCGCACCCGCGACGACTTGATAGTCTTCGCAGCCACCCTCCGGATACCCCACAGGGACATCGCCGGCAGGGTCGGCGTCAGCAAAGGTTATGTGACCGTCATTCTTCGGAGACGGCGCCGGCCGCTTCTTGCCAGCGACCGCGACCGATACCGCCACCGGAATGACGCGCAATGACAACCTCACCGCTATGGCTCTCTGCCCTGCGATCCGCTCTCGCCGCAGGCGCCATCCTGCTCTGCCTCGCCGACGCAGCCCGGGCCGAAACCCTTGCCGGCCACGTCCGCGTCCTGGACGGCGATACGCTGGCCGTCGCCGGACAGCGCGTTCGCCTCGACGGGATAGACGCCCCCGAGATCCGTCAGACCTGCACCCTGAACGGCCGCCGGTGGGCTTGCGGAAAAGCGGCCCGCCAGGCCATGCGCAAACTCGTCGGGCGCAACACGGTGCGTTGCGAGGTCAGCGGGCGCGGCAAATACGGCCGCGCGATCGGGACCTGCTTCGCCAACGGCCGGAACCTGCAGCAGGAGCTCGTCCGCCAGGGCCTCGCCCTGGCAACCCGCAAATACTCTACGCGCTATGTCCCGGACGAGGATGCAGCCCGGGCCGAGGGACTGGGAATGTGGTCCGGTTCCTTCGTCGAGCCCTGGCGATGGCGTGACCAACGAAAGACCCGCATCGGCTCCGCCCCGTACCGCTAGTCCCCCGGATCTCCGTCCGGCGCCAGCCGTTCATGCCTCATCAGGGGCAACATCGGCTCGAAGGGCCGCATCTATCACGTCCCAGGCGGCAAATACTACGAGCGGACCGGCATCGTCGAATCCCGCGGCCAACCTTGGTTCTGCGGCGAGGCAGAAGCGCGCGCGCCCGGGCAGACCCACCGGGAATTGACGGGCACGAACCTACCCAGCACTGCCCTTGACCAAGCCGCGCTGCGTATCGTGCCTGCGGGCGTGGACCTGCTCGATCAGCCCTACTGGCACTGATATGCCGGCGCACAGCGAATAATGTTGGGGCGGCGGGATTCAAACCCGTGTCCCGGAACTGGCAAATCCGCGCTCTCTCGCTGAGCTACGCCCTCGAACGCTGCCCTGCGCTCGGGGGCGTGGATTTTCGAAGGTCCGTACCACTTGCGATGGAGCTGGACGGGTGCGCCCGTCTGCTTTAGCGTCGATCATGCAGACCAACGTGTGTGTCCCGCTCTGTCGGGTCGCCCGCCAAATAGAACAGCCTGCACGTGGCGTGGGAGTTGCTCCCCGCGCTTGGTGAATAGGCGGGGTCCTTCAACGTTCGCACGTGTTGGTCTGCAACGGCCCGGCACCAGCCGGTGTCGAGCCGTCCACACGCTGGGACACGGAGATGGACTGATGAAGCTGCGCCACTTGCCAGCCGGGCTGCTGGGCGGCTCTACCGGCTCGTGCTTGGTCAGTTCTATAATTCCCCTACCGAACGCCGATCCCGACGCCGACGACCTCAATGACTGGCGCGGCAATGAATTCAACGAGGAATACGCGGCCGACTTCTCGAACTGGAGCCCCCAACGGAGTCGCCGACCACATCATCGATCTACAGAACGGCGCCGGCATCAGCGCCCGCCTTCTTCCCTCCGACCGCGAATAACCCCCTCGCCACCACGCTCGAGATACCGCGAACTTCAGCGGCCAGCGATCCTGCTGCGACAGCAGGGGTCTGTGACCGCCCTCGAATTCCGGCTTCCTCCCACGGTCTCGTGTCCGCTGATCTTTCGATACGGCCGGGTCACTGCATCGCCCGCGCCGAGTGCGACGCAGTGGAATCCACAATGACCGACGACCGGCTCGATCTGTCGCGTACCGCTATCTATGCGCGCTATTCATCCCCCCGACAGAAGCCCACCTCGATCGACGACCAGCTTCTCGACTGCTCGCGATACGTCGTTTCCCACTCCGGCGAGGTTCATGCCGAGTACTCGGACGCCAAGCAGTCAGGAGGCGTCAGCATCTATTTTCGCACCGGCATCCAGTCGCTGCTCAACGACTGCGTCCTCGGCCACTACAGCGCCGTGTGCGCCGAGTCGCTCGACCGCATAACCCGAAACCAGCGCGACATTGCCGATTTCTACCAGCAGCTTGTCTATATGAGGGTAATGCTTGTCACGCTCGAAGAGGGCATAATCACACCGCTCCATGTCGGCTTGAAAGGAACCATGAACGCCATTTTCCTTCAAAGCCTCTCAGACAAGACCCGCCGCGGCCAGCGCGGTATCGTCCGGAAAGGCCGCATGAGCACACGGGCCCCTTTCGGCTACAGGAACGCCAACCGCATAGAAGGGTCCCAGGTCGAACGCGGCCTCCGCGAGATCGATCCCGACCAGGCCCCCATCGTCCGCAGGATCTTCAGCCTCTACGCCAACGGGACCTCGGCAAAGGCCATAGCGAAACTTCTGACCGCGGAAGGCATCCCGACGCCGAGCGGAGGCTCCACATGGCGCCATAACACTCTTGTCGGCATGAACTCCCGCTCGACCATACTGTCGAACCGCCTCTATATCGGGGAGATCGTCTACGGCGCGACCCGGACCGTTCGTAACCCCACCACTGGCCGCGCGGTGCCCCGTCCATGCCCGGAAGAACCACCGGAGATACAGAGCGTCCCCGAACTCCGCATCATCGACGACAAGACCTGGAACATCGTTCAGAACCGCATTATCGCAACCTCACGGCCCCGAAAGCCGCCGCCGGGACTTCCTTCGCTCCCGAAAGGAGCCAAACCCCTAACACCCGTTCTCCGATGCGCCCATTGCGGCGGAGGTATCAACTCACTCGCCAGGGACCGCTGGGCCTGCACGGCCAGCCGCGCCAGGAACAGATGCCAGGCACGAACCTTCGTGCTGAGAGACCTGGAGACGCTTGTCGCCAAACGCCTCGTACAGTGGATCGGGCGGCGCACAAAATGGGACAGGGTTGTCGGCGAGGCCCTCGCCGCCCTCAGCCGCAGGCGCAGCGACCTGCAGGAGCGCATCGATCTCAACCGGCTTCAGGCGCACCGCCTGGTCCAGGTCATCAAGGACATCGAGGCCCCCCCTCCCTCGATCGTGGCGGAGATCGCGGCTCTCGACCGCGAGCACGCATCCCTGCTCAGCGCGCTTTCGGAAGCGGCGGCAACCCGGCTTCCGTCATCACAATCCGAAGACCTCAAACCCGCCCTGCTGGCGAAGGCGACCGAGCTCCGCGAAGAAACGGAAAGTTCTCACCCCTACGCACGGCTCAGGGCCGCCCACCAGCTATCCCGGCTGCTGGATGCCATCGAGCTTTCCGCGGGCGACGAACCGGGCAGGCCGAAAATGCACATACGCCCGAACGTCCTGGCGCTCCTCGAATGGACGAAGAGTTCCTTGCAGCCGACCTCCCGGCCGGAGCCCCTCCCGATCCCTATGGGGAGAGCGCACGCCTCAACAAGCTCGAGGCATTGAACTTCACCCGCCTGCCGGCCGGGATCATGATCGGCTCGCCCGTATGCGGATTGTGGGCCCGCCTTTCGGGATGATCGATCACCCGGAACGATCCCAATCCCCTGACCTGCAATCTCTCCCGTTCCACCAGCAGTTCCGTCTGCGCTTCGACCACTGCGGTCACGACCTGCTTAGCCGCCACGTTCGTAATATCGAGCTTCTCCTGCACTCGAACCACCAGATCCCGCCTCGACGCCATCATCGTTTCCTCCCGACTACATGCGAAGCATTTCATAAACATAGCCCGGCGACGCTGTCCAACATCCGGTAACCGGCCCGAGCATTCGTCCGTTGACAGGTCCCGCCCCGGGAACCACATCGATTGCGCGGTTGGAAGCGCTGCCTTCAAACGGTCCGCCGACACATGGGACTCACCCGGCCGCCCACTCCTCCCCGGTCTCTTCCTCGTACATCGCCGCAGCACTGGCCCTCATCGCCTCGAGCTCGGCAATCCTCGCCTCCAGCTTCTCCGCAGCCTCCGGCCCTTCGACGCTTTCCCGCTCACCCGCAGCGGCGCGCGCCTGTTCGTCGAACATCTTCGCCATATCGTTCAGGACGGGTCCGCGGTCCCCCGCGAGTGGCGAGCCCTTCGGCGCGATCCCCTCGACGAGAACATTGACCATTTCCTCCGGAGACAGCGGTTCCCCGCCCCCCACCGCCTTGCCATTCAGCGTTTCCAACTCCATCGCAACTTCCCTCCGGCAGAACCGCCATCATTAGAGTCCCCGCCGCTCTGACCCGTCAACGATACGCACCGACAGCCGCAAATCGGTCGAGATTCTTGACACCGAAAATTGCTTCGACTCCGATGCCTGCCCAGAGGAAACGTCATCCGGAGCATGCGCCATGGCCGGCCCCTTCGACACATCCGACAACGACCCGGACGACATTCACATCGAGACCGGCCCGGCCTTCGAACTCTCCGGCCGCTACGGCATCGACGAAATGTCCTCGTTCGAAGACCCGGACAATCCCGACCTCGACGCCGGCGAAGTCCGCGAAGCCGGCGCCAGCACGGCCCACATAATGGAACAGGCCCGCCTCTACGGCGCTACGCCCGGTCCCGACGACCCCGACACCCGCGAAGTCTACGATCCCGAGGACGCCCACGACGCCATCGACCAGGTGATGGACCTCATCGCCACCCGGATCGCGCCCGACGGCGCCCCGCTCGAGCCCGACCGCACCCAACTCATGTGGGGCATCGTCCACGTCCTGAACGCCCAGGCCGAACGCCTCTTCCGCGCGGCGTCCAAACTCGGCCCCGAGATACGCGACCTGCAGAGTGCGCAGGACGGCGGCGAGGTGAAGTCGCTCCAGCTCCAGCGCGCCACCGAACGCGGCTGGGACCTGCAGGGCCGGGCGGAGGCGTTCGAGAGGATGCGCAACACGGCCGCGGGCGGCTACCAGGACCATACCGGCCAGATCTGGCGCGTCCGCGAGCCACGCGCTTCGACGACCAGCCGGACCGAACAGCACGAATCGCCCCGCCTGGCGATGAAGGACTATACCCGGGCCCGGAACTATCTGGCCCGGACCGAAGGCACCCGGGTCGCGATCGTCTCGGGCCTCAAGCCCGGGCGCGCGCTCGTATGGGCCACGCTTGACCGCCTCTACAAGCAGCACCCCGACCTGGTAGTCATTCACGGCGCCAACAGCCGCGGCGCCGACGCGATCGCCAAGGAATGGGCTGCCGCGAACGATGTGCCCATGAAGGCCGTCGCTCCGGACTACAAGAACCACGAGGGCAATGCCGCCCTGAAGGAGAGAAACGACCGTATCGCGGCCGAGAAGCCGGACGGCCTCGTCGTCTTCCCGGGCGCCGGGCGCGGCGTTCCCGCCGACTTGGTGCGCAAGATCGGCGACGCCGGCATCCCGGCGACCCGGATCGAGAACACCGCACAGCTCGCGGACGCCTCGAAGCCGCTC
>MPNF01000038.1 GCA_002238885.1 Alphaproteobacteria bacterium bin95
ATTCGCGATCGGGCAAACGGACGCGATTCGAGTGTGAGGGACCGTCCGGGCGCTACAGGTCCCGGACGACCCGAAAACCGAAATTGCCGGGCATGGGCTTGATCGAGCAGCCGCCGCTTCCGATGTCCCGCACGAAGGTCGGCATGTAGCTCCTGTGCTCGCCCTGCAGGATCCGGGTGCCGCAATTCCGCCGGGAAATCCGTCCGTCCCCTGTTTCGTAGGTCCGCTGCCAGCAACTGTCGGTCCACTCCCACACATTGCCTTCCGTGCCGAACACGCCGAATGCATTGGCTTCGCCGGAATCGACCGGCATCGTCTTCTTCGTCTTTCTCGCCTCCAGCACATAGGCCGCTGCCCAGGCCAGCCTGGGGTCCGTGAAGAGGGGCTGCGGGCCGGCCCGTTCCCCGGCGCCCGCGCGCGCCGCATACTCCCATTCGTCCTCGCTCGGCAGGCGGTAGCGGCGGCCTGTCGCGTCCGAAAGCCAGTCGAGATATTGGGCGACATCGTCCCAGCTCACGTCGATGACGGGCCGGTTCGCGCGGCCCCACCCCCTGTCACTGGGGCGGTGCGTGCATCCGCCGTCCCGGTAGCAGCGGTCCCACTGCTCGAACGTGACCTCGAACCTTCCGATCAGGAAGGGATGCTCAAAGGCGACACGGCGCGGCTCTCCGGTGCCATCGGGCCGGGCGACCGCTATCTCGCCGGCGGGGACGAGAACGAGCTCGGGCAGGTATTCGTCCGGAACCGCAGGTGCGAAGGATGCGCGGAGAGCCGGCCCGCTGAAGAACAGCAGCAGGGCCGCGAGCCCTGCCATAAACCCGGTCAGCGCAGCGAGCCGGCCCGTCGATAGTCTGGACATCGGGCACTCCTGCCTGTGTCGTCCTGCCCGGTCCGGCCGGAACGGGCAGGACGGCGGGCCGCCCCGGCAGAACCGTGGGCGCCCCGCATCGCCTTTGGGTTTAGGCCGGAATTGGGCCCGGCGCCTGGACCTGCGCCATCAGGTCGTCGTCCCAATCGCCATCCACGACGACATGGGCGAGCGCTCCCAACTGCACCGCCTCGATCAGGTTGTGGGAAAGGTACACATACACGCGCACCTTCGGTGCTAACTATCTGATATGATTGTAGAATTTTCCCGTTTCCGGTGCAACCGGGCGCAAGACTGAACCCGGTTTCGCACCCGAATGCAACAGATCGGGGAACCGCAGTCATGGTAGCCATTCGCCTCACCCAGCACCGGGTCGATACGCTCCGGCCCTGCAAGTCCGTCCACAATTTCAGGGACGCGGAACTGAAGGGATACGGCGTCCGGGTCATGCCCTCGGGCACGAAGCGCTACTTCTTCCATAGCCAGCACAGGGGCCGCCGGGTCTGGAAGATCGTCGGCGATGCGGCGGTCATTACCGAAGCGGAAGCGCGCGCCCGCGCCCGGTCCATGTTGGCCGCGCTGCGCGATGACAGGGACATTGAAGCGGAAGTTTCCGGCGATGCCCTGTTCGAGACCGTCGCCGAAGAGGTCTTCTCCCGCTACGGCAGGCGCTGGAAGCCGCGAACGCTTGTGGTCAACGGCCGCTATCTCCGCAATCAGATCCTGCCCTTCTTTGAGGGCCGGCCCATTGCAGGGATCACCCGTGAGGAGGTGCAGCGCTGGTTCCGCTCGCTCCACGCCACGCCGTCGGCGGCGAACCGTTCGGCGCCGATCCTGTCCGTCATCATGCAGCAGGCCGAGGCTTGGGGGTATCGGCCCGATGGCAGCAATCCCTGCAAGGGTATCCGACGCTACCGGCAGAAGCGCTCGGAGCGTTTCCTGTCGCCCGAGGAATACTGCCGCCTCGGCAAGGTGCTGGACCGCCATCAGGCCCGGCAGCCGTTCCGGGTCGCGGCCTTGCGCCTGCTTCTGCTGACCGGATGCCGCAAGTCGGAAATCATCACGCTGGAATGGCGCTTCTACCGCGACGGCAGGCTGTACCTGGCCGATGGCAAGACCGGGCCGCGCACGATCTGGCTGTGCGGCGCGGCGCGGGAGGTCCTCGACAGGCTGCCGCGTTCGTCGCGTTTTGTGTTCCCCATCGGTGGCCGCATCACGCCGTGGAGTTGGCTCGACGCATTCTGGATACAGTTGCGCGCCGAGGCGGGTCTTGAGGACATGCGCCTGCATGACACCCGTCACAGTTTTGCCAGCATGGCGCTGTCGAGCGGCGAGACGATCCGCACGGTGGGGCGGCTGCTGGGCCATGACAACGCGGCGACCACGCTGAAATACGCGCATCTCTCCGACGCAACGGTTCGGGAGACGGTCGAGGCCCTGTCACCGCTGCTCTCGGGGGCGCAGCCATGACGGACAGGCGGAAGAAGGTCCGTCTGACGGATGCAAGCGTTGCAAGATTGCGGCCGGGCGGGACGGAATACATCGTCAGGGATAGCCGCGTTGCCGGGCTGGGCGTGCGGGTCCGCCCTTCCGGGCATCGCAGTTTCGTGTGGCACGGGACAGTGAACAGCAAGACCGTGCGGCTGACCGTCGGTTTGGCCGCACTGATGACAGTGGAGGAAGCCCGGAGCGAATGCCGGGCCTTGCTGGACGGTTCGCATCCTCTTTGGGCTGAAGACCCTGCCGGCCGGGCCGCCATTCCACTCTTCCGGGAATTCGTCATAGATGACTGGCTGCCGGCACGGCGGAACCGTTGTAGCCCAGGCTGGGGCGAGCGCGTGGAGCACATGGTGCAACGCCGGCTTCTGCCCGTCTTCGGCGCGTTGCGTCTCGACCGCATCGGCAGGCCTCATGTCGAGCAGTGGTTCGATTCGATCAGCCGCAAGACGCCAGGCGCGGCCAACAAGGCGCTCGCCGTGCTGCGCCAGATCATGGGTGACGCGAAAGCCGCCGGCCATGTCGGGACTGACCCCGTCGCGGGCGTCAGACCGAACCCGGGCCGGAAGATGACGCGTTTCCTGTCCGCTGAGGAAATCGGCAGGCTTCACCGGACCCTGGACCGGCTCGTACAGGAAAGACCCTCGCGGCGGCCGCAGGCCGACATCATTCGTCTGCTTCTGCTGACCGGTTGCCGGAAGAGCGAAATCCTGACGCTGCGATGGTCCGAAGTCGATGGCGAGGTGCTCAGACTCGCCAAGGCCAAGACGGGGCCGCGTACGGTGTGGTTGAGCGAGGCGGCGCAGGATGTTATCGCTCGCCAGCCGAAAACGGCAAGCGTCTTCGTCTTTCCCTCGCCGAGGGACCCGCTAAGGCCGCTGTCCCGCAATCTCGGCCTCTGGTGCCGGGCAAGGCGGGCGGCCGCCCTCGAAGATGTGCGCCTGCATGACCTTCGTCATACGGTAGCGAGCCAGGCCGTGGCGCGGGGCGTGCCGCTGCCCACAGTCGCCCGCATGCTCGGGCATTCGCAGCCCAACATGACGCTCAGATATGCCCATGTTGGGGATCATGAAATCGAAGCCGCGGCGGAGCGCATCGGAGCGAGAATCGCGGCGGCAATGGTCGGAGCCGCGCCCGATTGCCGGGGCATGTCCACGCCGGAGCCGGCCTGACGCTCACCAGCGCGCAGTTGCTTCGACTCCGAGGATATGCTCGGGCGCGGTCGTGTCGCTCTCGCGCCGCGTCGCCATCACCCCGAAAGAGACATCGGGCGCGCGACCCGCCGGGGTGAGGCCAGCCGAGGGTGTAGTCGCGCGCAGCCGTCGCGAGGCCGAGGCGACATGCGGGCCGCCGGTGAAGCGCCCGCCGAGCGCGGGCAAGCCGTATGCCGCCTCCGCCTGCCAGCGGCTCTCCATTTCGCTGTCAGTGCGCCTGTCCAGCGTCTCCGGGGTGAACAGCGCGTCGAGGGGCCGCCGCGACAGGCAGATCCTCATGACCGTCGAGCATAACGCCGCCCCCGGCCTCAACGACATCGAGATCGCCGGTGACGGCGAGGGACCCGCCCTGCGCCTCCGGCGGGCGGTGCCGCACCAAACCCCGCCGAAGCCGGAAACCCCGGAGCAGCGCATCGTGCAGGTGCTCATGGATACCGAAGAACCGCTCTCCCAGCAGTTTCGCAGCTATACGTGCAATCGCCATTTCAGCGTTCGGATCGGGACGCTCATGGAGCGGCCGCACGCGGGTCAGCCTGCGGGACTGGGCAATCGCCATTTACCTGCATCTGACTTCTCTCAAGGGAGTGTCGAGTATGAAGCTGCGTCGCGACCTTGGCGTGACGCAGAAGACGGCATGGATCATGCTCCAGCGCATCCGAAAGGCGTTCGACGGCGGCGACGAGCCGCCGTTCTCCGGCCCGGTGGAAGTCGATGAGGCTTACTTCGGCGGTCTCCGCAAGAACATGAGCAAGGCCAGGCGGAAAAAGCTTGAAGGACGCGGCACGGTCGGGAAGACGGCCGTTGTCGGGGCGAAGGATCGGACGAGCAACAAGGTGCGGGTCAAGGTTGCGCCCGATACGACCGGGAAGACGCTGCAAGGCTTCGTCCGCCAGCACGCGGAGCAGGGAGCTATCGTCTATACCGATGAGGCAACCGCCTATATCGGGCTGGGCCGGGACTTCGACCAGGAAGCGGTCAATCACTCGGTTGGCGAGTATGTGCGGGGCATGGCTTCGACGAACGGCATGGAGTCGTTCTGGGCCGCTCTCCGCCGTGCTTACAAGGGCGTTTACCACAAGATCAGTGCGAAGCATCTTGGCCGGTATGTGAACGACTTCGCCGGACGCCACGGCGTCCGAAGCCGTGACACAATCGACATGATGGGACACCTCGCCAGCGACATGAAGGGCAAGAGGCTTACCTACAAGGACCTCATTGCCGACAATGGCTTGGACAGCGGGGCGCGGCCGACGGTCTAATCCCTCGACTCATAGGTCTTCCGCACGGTCTCTACCTTCGTACTATAGTGGACCATCTCACCGAAGCCGTTAATGAAGGCGACTTCCTTGCCATCCACATAAGTCCGCAATCGCAGCTCGTAGAGTCTGCTTATAGTGTGATAGCCGTGAAGCCCTACCTGATAGTCGTATTTCTTGACTCGTGCTCCATAGGGGGCGCGGACGACTATCCGAACGCCTTCTCGAGCCCAGACCTGCCTTTCGAAATCCCGGACTGTCGTCATGGCGAGAACCCCTACCCTTCGGCCACGGCATCTTCAAGGTCTTCCGTCGCCCGTTCGATTGCTTCATCGCTGGCTGCATCTGCCGCCCGATTGAGACGAGCTTTCAGGTTAGAGCGGGTGCCGTTTTCCAAGCGCATCATAACCAGCTTTGAAACTTTCCCCGTATCCATGAAGTCCGTGTCGGATTCAAACAGCCTTCCTCCATAGAAGGTGACACTCGAAACAATATGCGCTTCGGCTCTGAGCGGCCCAGCGGTGGCGGTTCCTTTCATGTCGTGTCTCCAATCGGAGACCGTCGACGACTCAGCAGATCTGGCATCAGCCGACCGTGTCGTGCCGTCGTCCGGGTCTCCTGCCAAGAGTTGACGGACATTGCCGGATAGGAAGCTGGCACTTCTCCAGCAACGGCACGACAACTACTCCCGATTCTAGACTGGAGTCGATTCGTGCCCGTTGACGATGGCGCATGAGCCGTCTAGGCGGGCTAGGTCGCATCGATGTCTGCAACGGTCTCCTGTTTGCGTGTGGGTTACGGGCAGTGCGTTGGTGCCGGGCCGTTGCAATCTTCGATGCGTGAGCACACGAGACCCCGCCTATTCGCCAAGCGCAGGGAGCAACCCCTTTGCCGGGTTTCAGGCTGTTCTATTCAGATGCCGTAATGGGGCTCGGTACCAACCAGCACCGTTGGGGCCTTTAGCAATGCCGGCGACTCGGTTGTCGTTGCCCTTACACGCTTGGCGTGTCCACGGGGTCTTGCCGCGAGGCGCGCCCCAATCCGTGTGAAGGAAAGGGCAACGACATGGAAGTCTATATCGGTCTCGACGTATCGCTGGCAAGCACGGCGGTCTGCGTTCTCGGGGAGAAGGGAAAGATCATGACGGAGGTGCGGGTTGCCAGCGCGCCCGAGGTGTTGATTTCATTCATGCACGAACTCCCGTGCGAGATCGTCACGATCGGGCTGGAAGCCGGTCCGCTGTCGCAATGGCTGCACAAGGGGCTGACAAACGCCGGCTTTGAGGCCGTACTGATGGAGAGCCGTCGGGTGAAAGCGGCGCTGAAGGCCATGCCGATCAAGACGGACCGCCGGGATGCCGAGGGCATCGCACGGCTTCTGCAACTGGGCTGGTTCCGGCCGGTGCATTGCGAGGCGGTGTCGTCGCAGGAGATGCGGGCGCTGCTGACCTCGCGCAAGTCGATATTGGACGTGCTCATCAAGATTGAGCTCTCGCCGCGCGGCGTGCTACGCAACTTCGGCCTGAAGCTGGGCGCGGTCTCGAAGGGCCGCTACGAGGCCCGCGTCCGGGAGTTGACCGCCGGCAACGCGATGCTGGAAGCCGCGGCCGAACCGATCCTTCGCGCGCGGGCGGCTCTGCGATGCGAGCTGGCCGAGATTGAGAAGCTGGTTCGCAAACTGGCAAGTCAGGATCCGGTGTCCCGCCTGTTGATGACCATGCCCGGCGTCGGCCCGGTCGTAGCCTTGACGTTCATGTCCGCGATCGACGATCCGGAGCGGTTCCGAAGATCGAAGGATGTCGGCCCCTGGGTAGGTCTGACGCCGGGACGGAACCAGTCCGGCGAACGCGATATCGTCGGCGCGATCACCAAGGCCGGGGATGCCGGCCTGCGCACGGCGCTCTATCAGGCGGCCACGGTGATGCTGAACCGCGGGGCCCCGAACTGGCTGAAGGCCTGGGCGTTGCGCCTGGCGGTGCTGCGCGGCAGAAAACGCGCAACTATTGCCCTGGCCCGGCGGATCGGGGTGGTGCTTCACCGGATGTGGCGCGATGGCACAGAGTTCCGCTTCACGCGCGAGGAGGCGATGGCGTTCCGGACGGCATAGGCGCGACCGTGCCGCACTGGCCCTCAACAGGAAGAGGAGGAAAGGACTCCGCCTGAAGGTGGCGATACCGGTGTCCCCTCGCCGGGACGCGGTTCCCGATGATGCGCGTGTTGCCCGCTGTTCGCCGAACCCAACTATTGGGGATTACACAGATAGCTTGACGACCGCCCCGAATCCGGCCAGCGTCGGTGGATGGAGACAAAATCGAATAGACGCCGTCGCGCTTCCGGCTGGATCGGCTTTCCCAGTCTCGGCTTATGGGGCGCTCTCAAGCTGCTTGACTGGCTGTTCAGCCTGGGCGGCGCTTCCGGCAATGCCGAAGGCTGGCGCGCGGGGAGTGTTACCGTGTTGAACGCTATGCCTGATTGGTTTCTCCCGGTTCTGCTAGCCCTCGGTCTCGGGGGGACGCTGATCTATTTCATCGGCGTAGTTCCCGAATGGTATGGCCGATGCCGTCGCTGCGCACTTGAAATTATGAACATTCCAGGAGCATCAGATTTCATCGGCAAGTTGGTTTTCTTGATGGTGGTGTTCGGCGGATTCGGAATGTTTCTGTATTGGGCTATCTACATCGACGAACCGACGAGAACGGCTTGGACGCACCCGACGTTCAGTGAAGCCGAGCAAGAACGAGAAAAAGCAGAATGTGAAATGGCAGCACTATCCCGTTACCCGAAGCATCTGCTCGCCCACTACGATTACGTGAACGCTTGCAACCGGGCGAAAGGCTTCAAGCTCATCAAGGTGCCGAACGATGAAAGCTGACCGTCCATGTTCTCACCGGAGCAATAGAAAAACCACGAAGATGAGTCCGACAACCGCGATAAGCATGCCGATAATAGACTCGGTATTCTCGTTTGACTGCATCTGTCCGATTGAGGCTACTCCTTCCTCTATATCCCTTTCGGTCTGTTCCGCTTGCTTCAAGTCTTCCAAGACGCCGAACAACTGGTCTTCGACAGAGGCTCTTATCTCATTCGACAAGTTGGGATCGTCCAGCATGCGGCGGAGATTGAACGCAATTTCCCTGAATTCCCTCTGGGCTTCCCTATTGTCCTTTTTGGCCTCTCTCAAAGAAGCGAGATGGTGCGCAGTATCCATCATTCCCCCCGCCAGCACGGGTGAGGCACCGGCCGGGTTGCCGGGCCGTTGCACACATCCAGCAAAGTGGAGAGTCCCGCTTATTCGCCGGGAGGCGGGGAGCTACCCTGCTTCCAGGTTATCGGCTGTTCTATTCAGCGAGCGGGCCGACGCGGGGCATCGCTAGATGTGTGCAAGGAGGATGGTCGTATGAGGCTACAGCCGAAGTCAAGAGTCGGGATGCGGATTATTGGACTGGCGATGGCGTTGACAATGAGCGGGGCCGCTCTCGCGGCTCCAGGTGAATGGTCTCGGTGCATGGCCAAGTGCCAAGTGGCGCACGACCGTATGGACCCCGCCTATGCGTTATGGCGCAAAGCTTTCGAGGAATTGCTGGAGGCAACCGAGGAACAGATCGAATCTAAATGGGAATTGCGCGATCACTTGCTTGGCTTACATCCTAGCCTTGAATTGAAACCGCATTTCAAGACCGGTGGCGACGAGGGGAAGTCACTAGAACAGTTCAAGTCTTGCGTCACTATTTGTGGAAAACCATAACATGACTAGGGGTATTCCGGTTCTCAATCCAGAAGTGCATTTGAAGGGCGCGACGCCCGAGACGCTGGCGAAGGCGCTCCTGCGGAACCGGAACCTACGCCCCGGACCCGGAGGAAAGCCCGTTCGCCGCGATCAGATCCCGGTAGAGGAGCCGCCGGCCGACGAGTCGGGCGACGGTATCCCGCATCTGGGCGAGAGTGCCTGAGTCGCGAATGTTATGCTTGCCCGCGAACTCATAGACATAGCGCTCAAGATGATTCGGGCTGATCTTGTGGAAGGTGCCCTTGTGAGCGCGCTTCAACATGCTCCAGAACGACTCCATGCCGTTCGTATGGACCATGTCGTCCACGTATTCGCCGCATGATTGACCGAGTCATGCTCGAAATCACGCTTGAGGCCGAGATAACTGCGGTTCTCATCGGTATAGACGGTCGCGCCTTCTTCGGCATGTTCGCGGACAAAGCCTTGCAGGGTTTCGCCGGTCGTATCGGTAATGACTTCGGCGCGGACTTCGTTGGTGTCGCGATCCTTGATGCCGACAACCGCCGTCTTGCCGACCGCGCCGCGCCCGGCGCCGGCCTCGGCCAGTTCCCTGCGCTTGGCAAGGCTCATGTTCTCGCGCTTGCCGCCGAAATACGCCTCGTCAACCTCTACCGGGCCGTCAAACTGGTCGTCGTCGTCAATCGCCCATGCCTGCCGGATACGGTGGAGCATGAACCATGCCGTTGCCTGCGTGACGCCAATGTCCCGATGCAGCTTCATCGAGGACACCGATTTGAGCGAAGTCAGGCAAAGGTAGATGGCGATTGCCCACTTGCGGAGCGGGACGCGGGAGTTCTGCATCGGCGTTCCGGTGCGAACGCTGAAGTACTTCCGGCAATCCGAGCACCAGTAGGGCATGGGCTTGGCGTTCGGGACTTCGCTTGTGCGGAAGCAGCCGCAATGCCCGCAAAACCGCTCTCCGTCCGGCCAGATCGCAGCCTCGAACCAAGCGACGGCCGCCGCTTCATTCGGGAACATGTCCATGAGCTGGACCAAGGTGACGCCCGCTCGGTGGGCTTTGCCGGGGCCTTTTTTCGACATGGCGTGTTTCCATTCCATCAACACCTTGGAATATAGGGAGTCCTGCCGAGAATGTCAAGTTATCTGTGTAATCCCCTTCCCTTTCAGCTGCATGGTCGGCCCAAGCCATTCAATCCTCCGGGACCGGTGCAGCAACGTATCGTCTGTCGGGCAATGTTCCGATTCTGGGTTTGAGTTCCCGATTGAGACGGACGAGCGGTTCCGAGAACGTCTCGACGAGTCCGATAATGTGATTGCACATCCATTCGACCATCTCAGGCCAATTTTCTTCATCGTGACTGTCGAAAGGGTACGAATAGTTGATCCTGCTTGCCTTTCGCTCATCCATCCGTCGCCACCGGAGTTCGTACCCGAACCGGTCTTCGAGCTCGCGCTTCCGGCTTTCGAGGCGATCGAACAGCCACTTGTTCTCGGCGGCGTCGGACCGCTGAAAATTCAGTTCCACGCGCGCCTGTGTCCTCAGGAAAATGAGGGAGAAGTGGCAACCGGCCACGCCGGCAGCGCAGGTAACGTAGTGATCCTTCGATGGGCTGATGTTTTCGAACCGTGCAACGTTCCGGGTCCGGAGTTCCTCAAGTACCTTGGTCCAGAAAGCCTGCCGCAGTCCATCGCTGCGCCTCTGCGCTCCCTGAACGGACTTCTCCTCGGAATCCTTGGCCGCCATCCCGATCATGTAGTCCTCAGCTTCGGGCGTCGGAATGATTTGCCGCAGGTCGATGAAGAGTTCTTCGCCGAAGCTGTACGGCACGACCCGGAAGCACTGGGCGCGTACGCCGTGACCGATCAGCCAAAGCACGGTAGTCGTCACCTCCTTTCGGAAATTCGCCGCGATCAGCACAAGCCGCTGTTCATTGCCGGCATTCAGAACCGCCTCGTCCAGATCTTCGACATCAAGGAAGTCGCACAGGTTCGCCACCGCGTCCGCGCCTTCTGACCAACGGTCCAGATATTTCTGGTAGACCTCGACAATCTCTGCCTTCTTCAGGCTGGAGCAGTAGGCTACGTATTTGAGCGCTTGCCACACAACATCGCGGCCCGAGTCGTCGAGCTTGTTCTCGACGACCACCAGCCGGCCGTCCTTGTCCAATGCGAGCAGGTCGAGGCGTTCGCGCGTGTCTGCGAAGCCGTCGAACTCCTTCTGCACGATCAGCAGTTCCTCGCCCAGTGCGTCGGGCATGCGCACCAGCCATTCCTGAAGGTGGTCGCGCTCCCGAAGGTTCAGGTCCGTAAATCGGCGTTCCTTGAGACGAACAAGCCGATTCTCAGGAACGTCGATGCGGAACATACGTTTCCCCCGGTCTGCCGGACCCCACTTGCCTGCCGTCGCCATTCATTGGATCTCTTTTCCTCCGCTCAATCATAGGTGCCGCCCCGAGACGCCAGCCGATAGCAATAGACGATCCGTCGATCATTGTCCGGTCGGTACACAAGCCGAAAATCGCCGAGCCGGTATCGCCAATATCCGCTCATCTCGCCTGTGAGCCGCTTGATCGTGTTTCCGCGCGGGGTCATCGGATCCTTGCAGATGTCCACGATCGCGTTCGCCGCTCGCTCGAACAGTTTCGGTTCGCGCCAGACGTCCTTCCGAAAGTTCGGCAGCGCCGCAAACCGCCAGCGCCTGTCACGTCCGCCCGCCAAAGGCTCAGGATTGCCGCCGCCGAGCACCTCGCCGACCGATCCTGTCGCGTGGGCTTCGACGATATCCTCTTCCAGCCGTGCAGCAGCGATTGCGGCCGCTTCGTTCGGAAACTCGCTCCCGGGCGCTGGCAGTGCCCTGAAGACGATGCCGGCCATTCGATCTTCCGGCGCAATGGCGAACAGTTCGTCCTCCGGCATCCCGAGCAAGCTGGCCCGCAACGTCTGCCCGAACGGAATCAACGCATAGTCGCCTGCACCCATGACGTGGAAGCAATGCAACACTTCAACGCCGTACCCGGACACTTCCTTCCAGTCGACGAGACTGCGATAGGCGTCTACAGCCGTCAGGTCGACGATCCGTTCGATGGAGTTGTCAACCACATAGCTGCTCAGGACATCCGTAACGACGCCGTCCTCGCGCCAGAGCCCTGCCACCTCAGAGACCAAGGGACAGCTATAGAGTTGAACGGGCTCGAACGGCCGCAGGAGGCCATAGAGCCCCGAAAGCAGAAGCAGATGATGGGCGGAGGCCCGAAGCGCTTCCGCCCTGTCCGATCCCAACCCGAGAAAGAAGCGTCCTTCATAGCGCTCCACGGCCGCCCGGTACAGCGCCGCACAATCGCCTCCGAAGTCGGGGCCACGCGTCAAGCGCCGGTTGTATTCGAGCTCCGGCAGCGGGATACCCTGCCACGTCACTTCCGGCTTCTCTCCCACCAGAGTGCGGACCTGCTCGCGGCGCCAAAGGAGCTTCCTTGCCAGACGCGGCGTCAATTCCGAGGCGATCGCCTCGCCTGGGTCGTATTCGTGACTGCCGCCGCCAGCTTTGGTCAGCGAGCAGATCGAGAGGAAAAGCACCTTGCTCGACGGACTGTACCGCATGGCGAACTCCCCTTAACCACATTCAGTGCGCTGCCACCGAGCATCCGGCCACGACCCGAAATCCGAAATCTGGCACCTGACGACATAGGAGCATAATACTGTGGCAAAACCACTCTTTTCAGATCTCGCTAACTAGGCTCCTTCCGGCGCGGAAGCCAGGACGGGGCCGCCCACGGTGAGCTTAAGCGAGGCGGCACAGGCCATCATCGGGTCTTCATCAACCGATGACCGATGGAGTGTGGGATGCTAGGCCGGGTAGGTAGACTGCAGCGCTTGACCTCGG
>MPNF01000039.1 GCA_002238885.1 Alphaproteobacteria bacterium bin95
TACACCCGCTTGCCGCTCTGGCGGGACGACTCCGACAACATTGTGGGCGTGCTGCATGCCAAGGCCGTTCTGCGGGCGTTGCACGAAACCGGCGCGGCGAGCCTCGACGCGGCTGCGCTCGCGGCCAGGCCATGGTTCATCCCCGACCAGACCACCCTGCTCGACCAGCTGCACGCCTTTCGGCGCCGGCGGGAGCATTTCGCCCTTGTCGTGGACGAATACGGCGCGCTGATGGGACTGGTGACGCTTGAAGACATTCTGGAGGAAATCGTCGGCGACATCGCCGACGAGCACGACATTGCCGTGCCGGGTGTGCGCGCCGAACCGGACGGCTCCTATGTCTGCAGCGGCGGCGTGACCATCCGGGACCTCAACCGCGAATTCGAATGGTCGCTTCCCGACCAGGACGCCACCACCATCGCGGGACTGATGCTGCGCGAGTCGCGGCGCATCCCCACACCCGGCCAGGCATTCGATGTCCACGGATTCCGCTTCGAGGTGCTGCGCCGCAACCGCCAGCAGATTGCGACCATCCGCATCACACCGCCCCGACGGTGACGACAGGGCTGCGGCGGGGGCTATAATCGGCGCGATTTCGAGGGAGGGCCCCCATGGCCGAGCGCGAATACTGCACCGTCGAGCGCGACGGGCGCCTGTTGATCGTCACCCTGAACCGTCCGGAGCGCTATAACGCGCTGCATTTCCCGGCGCATTTCGAGCTGGCGGAAGTCTGGGACGAGTTCGCCGCCGACCCCGAGCTCTGGGTCGCCATCGTCACCGGGGCGGGCGACAGGGCGTTCTGCGCCGGCAACGACCTGCGCTTCCAGGCCGAGGGCAATATCCGCAAGCGCTGTCCGACCGGTTTTGCCGGCCTCACCGACCGTTACGACCTCAACAAGCCCGTCATCGCCGCCGTCAACGGCTTCGCGATGGGCGGCGGCTTCGAAACCGCGCTGGCCTGCGACCTGATTATTGCGGCCGAGAACGCGATTTTCGCGCTGCCGGAGCCTCGCGTCGGCCTCATGGCGGGCGCCGGCGGCGTCCACCGCCTACCCCGGTTGATCGGCGAGAAGCGGGCTCTTGGCATGATCCTGACCGGGCGGCGCGTGGGCGCAGCGGAAGGCAAGGAACTCGGCTTCGTCAACGAGGTCGTGCCCGAAGGCGAGGCGGTGGCCGGCGCCCGGCGCTGGGCCGAGCAGATTCTGGAATGCGCGCCGATCTCGATCCGCGCCTCGAAGGAAGCGGTCTATGCCGGCATGAACGAGGCGACCCTGCAGACGGCCATTGCCCGCACCTATGAAGAGCAGCATGTACTGATCGGCAGCGCCGACTATATCGAGGGCCCGAAGGCATTCGCCGAGAAGCGCCCGCCGGTCTGGCAGAACCGGTGATGGAACCGCAAACCTGGCTCGACGGGGTCTGGCACGCCGGCAACCCGCCAATCTTCGGGCCGATGACGCATGCGGCGTGGATGGCCTCGGTCGTTTTCGACGGCGCGCGAGCCTTCGAGGGCGTCGTGCCGGACCTCGATCGCCACGCGGCCCGCGCCATCGATTCCGCGCACGCGCTCGGCCTCGCTCCGAAGATTGAGGCCGAGGAGATCGCCAGGCTCGCCATCGAGGGCGTGCGGCGCTTTCCGGAGGGGACGGAGCTCTATATCCGACCGCTGTTCTGGGCCGATGAAGGCTTCGTGGAGCCGGAAGCCGATTCCACCCGTTTCATGCTGACGCTCTTCGAGCTGCCGCTGCCCGCGCCCGACGACAGCGTGACGGCGGCCGTTGCCGAGGAGCGCCGACCGCGGCCCGCCATGGCGCCGACCGACGCCAAGGCCTCGTGCCTTTATCCCAATGTGCAGCGGATGATACGCAAGGCGCGCCAGCGCGGCTTCTCGACCGCCGTGGTGCTGGACCCGGACGACAAGGTAGCCGAATTCGCGACCGCCAACCTCTTCATGGTCAGGGACGGCAAGGTCGCTACACCTGCCGACAACGGCACCTTCCTCAACGGCATCACCCGCCAGCGGCTCATCGGGCTGTTGCGGGAGGACGGACACGATGTCGCCGAGCGGACCATCGATCTGGAGGAGTTGCTGGAAGCCGACGAGGTGTTCGCGACCGGGAATGCGCCGAAGGTGGTCTCCGCGCGCCGCATCGAGGAACGCGACTTCCAGCCCGGTCCGGTTGCGCGCCGGGCCCGCGAGCTCTACTGGGCGTTCGCCCATGCGCACGGGAAGCCGTCCGACTTCGGCCTCTGAACTGCCCCGCTCAAGGAGAAATCCGCGTCATGGCGCTCACGATCTACGGCATCGCATTCAGCCGCGCCTTCCGGTCGCTCTGGGCGGCGAACGAGCTCGGGCTCGACTACGCCCATGTGCCGACGCACTTCATGAAGGAGTCGAAGCAGGCCGACTATCTCGCCGTCAACCCGAACGGCCGAGTGCCAGCCATGGTGGACGGCGACCTCGTCCTGTTCGAGTCGATGGCGATCAACCTCTACCTGGCCCGCACCTACGGGGCGCCGCTGCGCATCGACGACGCCAGGGACGAAGCGCGCGCGGTGCAGTGGAGCTTCTGGGGGATCACCGAGCTGGAGAGCACGCTGCTGAGAGCGATGTTCACCGCGCTCGGCCTCTTCGGCGAGGAGGCCGATCCCGCCAAGGCCAATGAGACGCTGAACAAGGGCGCCGGCCGCGCGCTGACCGTACTCGACGGGCATCTGGACGGCCGCGACTGGCTTGTCGGCGAGAGCTTCAGCGTCGCCGACCTGAATGTCGCCGGGGTTCTGAACCTGGCGCGCACCGCCAGGCTGGATCTCTCGCAGTGGCCGAATGTCGCCGGCTGGCTCGACCGTTGCTACGACCGGCCGGGCGCGAAGAAGACGCTGGAGATGGTGCGCGCGGCCCGCGGCTGAACCTACCGGCGGCGGGAGGCCGCGATGAAGATCGTCGATGTGGAGGCCGTCGCGCTCGCCGTTCCGATGAAGAAGCGGATCGCGGCCCCGATCAGCATGCCGAGGGCCGACGAGACCGCCGGGATCGTCTTCAGGGAATACCGCTCGGTCATCGTCCGCATTCGCACGGATGACGGCATCGAAGGCGTCGGCGAATGCATGACGCGCCTCTCGGGAACGGCGCTGCGCGATATCGTCCGCTATGTCGCCCCGCTGCTGGTCGGCAAGGACCCGCGGGACGTCGAATATCTGTGGGACCTGCTCTGGTCCGTGATGATGAACCGCGGCCACCAGAAGGGCTTCTACCTTGAGGCCATGGCCGGCATCGACACGGCGCTCTGGGACATCTGGGGCAAGTCGGCAGGAGTTCCGGTCTGGCGCCTGCTCGGCGGCAGGACCAACCGGAAGCTGTGGGCCTATGCCTCTTCGCTCCGGCTGCGCGACATCGGGATATTGCGGGACGAGATCGACGCGCACAAAGCAAACGGCTTCAACGCGATGAAGATCAAGATCGGCAAGGACCCGATGAACTGGCGCGGGGAAATCCGCACCGTCGAGCAGATCAGGGACCATGCCGGCGACGGGATTACCCTGATGGCCGACGTGAACTGCGGCTACGGGCACGACCGCAAGACCGCACTGCAGGTCGGACAGGCGCTCGAATCACTGGGTCTCTACTGGTACGAGGAGCCGCTGGCGCCGGACGACATCGACGGCTACGCCTTTCTCCGCGAGAAGCTCGGCATCCGGATTGCGACCGGGGAGGCCGACTTCAACCGTTTCAGCTTCGCGCGCTTCTTCAAGCGCGATGCGATAGACATCGTCCAGCACGATGCGGCGCGGGCGGGCGGCATTACCGAGGCGCGGAAGATCGCCGACATGGCGTCGGCCTTCCATGTGCTCTACGCCCCGCATACCGGCAGCTCCTCCAATATCATCATGACGGTGTCGCTGCATCTGGCGACCTATGCGCCCAACTTCCTGATCTATGAATACATGCAGAGTGACTGGAACCGCGAGGAGCGCAATCCGCTGCGCGAAGACCTGTGCAAGCTGCCGATCAAGTCATTCGAGGACGGTTATCTGGAGATGGAAGACCGCCCGGGTCTCGGCATCACGCTGAACGAGGAAGTCGTCGAGAGATACCGCCTGCCCTGACGCGAGAGCGTTGCGTCGGGGATTGCGCGGACCTCGCCGCCAGCCTTTTCGGTCCGTCGGGAACGCCGGGACTATCGTTTCCATACCGGCGGGGCTCCTCGACTCCTGCCCTCGGCATATGCCAAACTTTATCTTTCATATGCTTTCGGGGCTCTCGGATCGTACCGGGTGTATCAGAGCATTCTTCGTCCAGCCCCAACATGCAAAGGGATGACGAATGGCCGAAGACCGCGACACCGGGCAACGCCTCGAACATATCGAGGAAGCGATGGTGTACTTCAATCGCCGCCAGAATGAAGACCTCGCCTTGTCGCAAGAGATGAGGCTGGACTTCCTGCAGGAATTCAAGGCGATTCGGAAGGCCATCTACATCATGGCGGCTGCACTGATCTTCACCATCGTCGCGATATCGTTTGTATGATTTTCTGCAGAGGCTGACCGGCATGGGGCAATCCCCCACCCGGCGCTCCGAAGCTATCGAACTCCTCCGATTTCGTTGAATACGCTATCCCTTTTCAGGGCATCACGCCGTGGCGCAAGGTCGGGCCCGGCGCCTCGGTGCGGCGCATTTCGGCGCGGTCGAGCGCCTCGATCAGGCGCGAGCGGGTTTCCGCCGGGTCGATCACATCGTCGATCTTCATAGCTTCGGCCGCCGGCCAGGCGCCGCAGAGGCGCCCATATTCCCGGACCAGACGGTCGTAAAACCCATCCGGGTCCTCGGCAGCCTCGATCTCGGCCTTGTAGGCGGCGCGGATGCCGCTCTCCAGCGGGATGGCGTTGAAGTCCGCCGTCGGCCAGGCAAGCACCGCCGACTGCTCCGCCCCATAGCCGCCCATGGCCGCCGCGCCGTAGCCGAAGGCCTTGTGCAGCACCACCGTCACGAGCGGCGTGTCGGCGAAGGCGAAGCTGCTGGCAACTGCCATTCCGACCCGGAGCGCGCCTTCCCGCTCCGATTTCGGCCCCGTCATCACGCCCGGCGTGTCGGTCAGGAAAACGACCGGCAGGTGGTAGGCCGCCGCCAGGTCGATGAAGCGGCGGAGCTTGTGGCCGGCCGCTGCCGTGATCGCCCCCGCCATCACCTTCGGCTGGTTCGCCGCTACCGCCACCGCCCGCCCGTCAAGGCGCGCGAAGCCGGTAATCATCATGCGGGCATATTCGGGCTTGAGCTCGAAGAAGCTGTCCCGATCGAAGATCGCCGCTACCGCCTTCTTCATGTCGTAAGGCCGGCGCCGGTTCGCAGGTATGAGACTGCGCAGCGTCTCCGGCGCCCCGTCAGGAGCGGGCGACGGTTCCACCTGCGGCGGCCAGGCCCAGGCATTGGCCGGCATGAAGGAGAGGTAACGCTTGAGTTGCCGGATCGCATCGGCTTCGTCCTCGGCGGCGTTGTCGGCGACGCCCGAGATGCGGCAATGCACCTCCCAGCCGCCCAGCTCCTCCTTCGAGACGCGCTCGCCGGTGCCCATGGCGACCAGGGGCGGGCCGCCGGCGGCCAGCATGCCCTCCCCCTTCACCATGACGATGAACTCCATCATCGAAGCCAGCAGCGAGCTATCCCCGGCGGTGGGGCCGAGCACTGCGGCAATCGTCGGTGCGGTGCCGGAGAGCCGCGCGACATTCATGAAGTGGTGCATCGGCGCGAGCCCCTCGCCGATATATTCGTCCGTTCGCGCGCCGGCGCCGTCGAACAGCCAGACCAGGGGCACCCGGTCCCGCAGGGCCAGTTCGATCATCCGGTTCTTCTTCTCGAAGTTCACCAGTCCGAGCGAGCCGCCGAGCACGGTGAAATCTTCGGCGACCACGCCGGCAATGCGCCCGTCGATCCGCCCGAAGCCGGTCACGACGCCGTCCGCGGGCGTCACCTTGTCCTTCACAGGCGTGACGCGGGTGGGGGCATGCGTTGCAAGGCCGCCGATCTCGGTGAAGCTGCCCGCGTCCATGAGCATCGCGACCCGCTCGCGCGCCACCTGCTTGCCTGCCCGGCGCTGGCGCGCGACCTTCGCCTCGCCTCCATGCGCTTCGGCCACGGCCCGGCGGCGCGCCAGTTCCTGCAGCAGGTCGGTCATTCCCTCATCCCCTTGGTGCCAAATCCCGTCATGTTGCATTGCAAGTTGCGGCACAGCCGTCACCCCGGCCTCCGAGCCGGGGCGACAAACCCGATGCCCGGTCGACTGTTATCAACCTAACGGCAATCGGTTCATCCGGATCGAGGCGCGCTCCAGCATGCCGTGCAGCCACAGTCGGGCGCGCAACCGCTTCCCGGTTCAGACCGCGTCTCTCAGCTTGAGCTTGAGACCGATCACCGCATAACGGTCGAGGCCGGTAATCTCGGCGATCTCGGCGAACGGCAGATGCGTTTCGTTGAGCAGTACCGTCGCATGCTGGACGGGCTCCAGCCGACGCCGGCTTCGCCACATAAAGCTCGGCCCCGACTGCCTGCGGGTGCGCTCTTCCTCACGGTCCAGGCCCCGGCGCAGAGCCTCCTCCCAGGCAGCTCGGAAACGCTCCCGTTCCGCCTCGGCCCGCCGCTCGCTGTCCCGGAAGGCCTGGGCGCGGGCGGCCGCCCGTGCTCGCCGCATGCGCTCGAACGGCGTCTCCTCGCGTACCGGGTCCGGTTCGCTTCCCGAGCGTGCCGCTTCCGAGAGCGACATTCCATGGCGCGACGCCAACCGCCGGGCCGCCGCAAGCGCCGCCTCCCGCTCACCGTCATAGGAACTGCCGGCCGCCAGTGCCAGCAGACTCCGGAAACGGGTCCGCTCCGCCTCTGCAAATCCGGTCGGGATCGAGCCTCTCCCCAGCAGGAAACGGTAAATCTACAATCCCCGCGTCGGGTAGGGAAACCGGTATTCGAAGAATCCGGCCGGCCGCGATTACCGATATGGTGGCGGAAACAGGAAGGAACGCAGCATGGCGGACGAAACTTTCGGCTTCATCGGGCTCGGCAATATGGGCGGGCCGATGGCCCGGCATACCGCCCTGACGGGGCGCGAGACGGTCGTGCATGACATTGCCGGCACCGCGGACCGGGCGCCACCGGGCGCGGTCGTCGGACAATCCAACGGCGAGGTCGCTCGCCGGGCCGGCATCGTCGCGCTTTCGCTGCCTACGGTCGCCTCCAATCGCGAGGTCGTGCTGGAAATTGCCGCAGCCGGACACAAGGGGCAGATCGTGGTCGATACCTGCACCATCGGCCCGGCCGCCGCGCGCGAGAACGCCCGCATCCTGGCCGAAGCCGGCATCGCCTATCTCGACAGCCCCGTTTCAGGCATGAAATTCCGCGCCGAGGAGGGCACGCTGGCCAGCATGGCGTCCGGTTCGCAGGAAGTCCTGGACCGTGCGCGGGAGATGGTCGGGGCATGGTCCCGGACGATCTTCCATGTCGGCCTCGAACCGGGGCTCGGCCAGACGATGAAGCTCGTCAACAACGCGCTCAACATTTCCACCCTCGTGACCTCCTCGGAAGCGGTGTCCTACGGCGAGCGCGCCGGACTCGACATCGCCACGATGCTGGAGGTCATCAATGCCAGCACGGGGCAGAATTTCACGACCCTGCATGCCTTCCCGAAGCATGTTGCGACGGGCGATTTCAGCGGGTCGGGTGCGGAGGCCCATGTCGTCAAGAAGGACCTCGGGCTGTTCGTCGAGGGCGCCGGGGCGGACGGCGCGCCCTGCCCAACGATCCTCCGCGCCTACGACACGGTTGCCGCCTTCGCGGACTCCGATCCGGGCCAGGACATGATCCGGATCTACCCCTTCGTGCGCGACGGGGCGTCCTAGCATGAACTTTTTTGTGGCGCGGACCGACCCCGTTCGCGGGTAAGGTCTGGCGTTCTCCCCTTCCGGCCGGTCCGTGATGCTCAACGATCCCGTCAAGCGCAATGTGCTGCTGCTTGCCGTCTGCCAGGCGCTCTACATATCCGCCACGACCCTGATGATCGTGACGGTGCCGCTGGTCGGCAAGATGCTGGCGGACGATGCCGGGTGGGCGACCGCGCCGCTTTTCTTCCATCACGCCGGCGTCATGAGCGCCTCGATTCCGGCCTCGCTGCTGATGCGCCGGATCGGGCGTCGTGCGGGCTTCATGCTCGGCACAGTGATCGGGTGCGTGGGGGCGCTGATCGCCGTCCAGGCAATTTACGACATGAGCTATTGGGGCTTCTGCCTCGGCGTGACCGTAGTCGGCTGGTTCAACGGTTTCGCGATCTTCTACCGCTTCGCCGCTGCCGACATCGCAACGCCCGAGTTCCGGCCCAAGGCCATTTCCCTGGTGCTGGCCGGCGGACTGCTGGCGGCCATCATCGGCCCGGAACTGGCAAAGCACACGCTCGACTGGCTGGCGCCGGTCTTCTACGCCGGCAGCTACCTCTCGCTGGTCGGGCTCTATCTCCTCTCCTTCTGCCTTCTCGCCTTCGTGAAAATTCCGAGGATGAGCGCGGAGGACCGGCGCGACACGGGCCGACCCCTGCTCGAAATCCTGCGCCAGCCCGCCTGTATCGTCGCCATTCTGGCGTCGGCGGCTGCCTACTCCACCATGTCGCTGGTGATGAGCCCGACGCCGCTGGCGATGGAGGCCTGCGGTTTCGACACAGACGATACCTTCACCGTCATGCAGGCGCATGTCATCGGCATGTTCCTGCCCGCCTTCTTCACCGGCCATCTGGTGTCCCGTTTCGGGGCGCGGCCGATCATCCTGTCGGGCATTGCGATGATCGCCGTCTGCGCCGCCGTCAACCTGACCGGCATCACGCTCGCGCATTTCGCCGTGGCGCTCTTCCTGAACGGGGTCGGCTGGAACTTCATGTTCGTCGGCGGCTCCTCGCTGCTCACCGAAGTGCACACGCCCGCCGAGCGGGCCAAGGTGCAGGGAATCCACGATTTCACCGTCTTCGGCACGATCGCCGTCTCGGCGCTGTTCTCCGGCCGCATCCTGGAGGACCTCGGCTGGGACTGGATCAATATCGGCATCCTGCCGATGATTGCCGTGGCGCTCATCGCCACCCTGATACTTGCCGGCTCCCGCCCCCAGCGGGCAGCCTGACCCGAAGCACGACTGTCATCTTCGGCCTCTCCGGAACAAATAATCTATTGTCTATGAAAAAATTCGTATAATAGGTTGACTCAGGAAAGTTCGGTCCTATATGTAGCGGACGGAAGGAGGCGGCATCCGCGGAACCGCCTCGACCTCCGCGTCGGCGCCGACGCAAAAAAAAACCCTGGGGAAATGACAGGAGAAGTGCGCCTTGCGGCCGGTCCGCGCGCGGGCGCAATCAGGCGCGCGAACCGCGCCGGCGCCAACGGGCGCGGGCGCGCGTCCGCGATACGCGCGAAACAGGGTCCCGCGGCGCCGAGCGAACCGGCGGCGGGGCGAACGGCACGGAGAGCGACCGGGGGGAACGACCGATGCCGAAGACGCCAAGCCGGAAAAATCGGAAGCAATACCCGGAACCGCGGCGGCATGCCCGAGGAGACAACGGCATATGCGTTGTCCGTATGCGGAACATGGCATTCCATGACATTTCCGCGGGGCCGCATGACAAAACATGACATTCCCGGGGGCATCCGCGCCGCGCGCCGTGTTCATGCGACAAATCGGGGCTTGAGGGACACCCGCCCTTCCCTTACACGCGCCAGCGGCGCTTCCATCCACCCGAGGGGAACCCTCCCATGTCGCCCGTCCTGATTTTTGTCGTCGTCTGCGGCCTTGCCGCGCTGCTCTATGGCGTTGCCGCGTCGCGGTCCGTGCTCGCGGCGAGCCCCGGAAACGAGCGCATGCAGGAGATCGCGGCGGCAATCCAGGAAGGCGCGCGCGCCTATCTGAACCGGCAGTACCGAGCCATCGCCATCGTTGGCGTCGTCATCTTCGTCGTGCTGCTGCTGCTGCTCGGGATTCACGAAGGCATCGGCTTCCTGATCGGCGCCATTCTCTCCGGCGCGGCCGGCTATATCGGCATGAACGTCTCGGTGAAGGCGAATGTCCGCACGGCCGAGGCGGCGCGGCAGGGACTGGCCCAGGGACTGGCCGTGTCGTTCCGGTCCGGCGCCGTGACGGGCATGCTGGTGGCGGGCCTGGCGCTGCTCGGCGTCGCCGTTTACTACACCATCCTGGTCAATGCCGGCGCCGAGGGGCGCGGCCTGATCGACCCGCTCGTGGCGCTGGGCTTCGGCGCCTCGCTCATCTCCATCTTCGCGCGCCTCGGCGGCGGCATCTTCACCAAGGGCGCCGATGTCGGCGCAGACCTCGTGGGCAAGGTCGAGGCCGGCATTCCGGAGGACGACCCGCGTAACCCTGCGGTGATCGCGGACAATGTGGGCGACAATGTCGGCGACTGCGCGGGCATGGCCGCCGACCTGTTCGAGACCTATGCGGTCACCGTCGTCGCGACCATGGTGCTGGCGTCGATCTTCTTCGCCGCCGATACGGCGCTTGCCGCAAAGGTGATGTCCTACCCGCTCGCCATCGGCGGCGTGTGCATTCTCGCCTCCATCGTCGGAACCTTCTTCGTCAAGCTTGGCGCCTCGCAGTCGATCATGGGCGCACTCTACAAGGGCTTCATCGTGTCGGCGGTGATCTCGCTCGGGGGCATACTGGCGATGACCGCATGGACCGTGGGCATGGGCCCCATCGGCGAAAGCGGCTTCACGGGCACGCAATTGTTCATCTGCGGAGCCATCGGCCTCGTCGTTACGGGGCTCCTCATCTGGGTGACGGAATACTACACCGGCACCGAATACCGCCCTGTCCGCTCGGTGGCCCAGGCTTCGACGACCGGCCACGGCACCAATGTCATCCAGGGGCTCGCCGTCTCGATGGAAGCCTGCGCGCTCCCCGCCGTCATCATCTGCGTCGCCATCATCGCCTGCCACCAGCTTGCAGGCCTGTTCGGCATCGCCATCGCCGTTACGGCCATGCTGGCGCTCGCGGGCATGGTGGTGGCGCTGGACGCCTACGGCCCCGTCACGGACAATGCCGGCGGCATCGCCGAGATGGCGGAGCTGGAGGAGGACGTCCGCGAAACCACCGACAAGCTGGATGCTGTCGGCAACACCACCAAGGCCGTCACCAAGGGCTATGCCATCGGCTCGGCGGGTCTCGGCGCGCTGGTGCTGTTCGCGGCCTATACCGAGGACATCAAGTACTTCAGCGCGGCCGGGGACCAATATCCGTTTTTCGACGGCATCGCAGAACAGGTAACCTTCTCGCTGTCCGACCCCTATGTGGTCATTGGCCTGTTCGTGGGCGGCTTGCTGCCCTTCCTGTTCGGGGCGATGGGCATGATGGCGGTCGGCCGCGCGGGCGGCGCCGTCGTGGAAGAGGTGCGCCGCCAGTTCCGGGAGATCCCCGGTATCATGGAAGGCACTGCCAAGCCGGAATACGGCCCCTGCGTGGACATGCTGACGCGCGCGGCGATCAAGGAAATGATCGTGCCTTCGATGCTGCCGGTGCTCTCGCCGATCGCGCTCTTCCTACTGATCTGGCTGGTCGCGGGCAAGGCGGCGGCGCTGACCTCGGTTGGTGCGATGCTGCTCGGCGTCATCGTCACCGGCATCTTCGTCGCCATCTCGATGACCGCCGGCGGCGGCGCCTGGGACAATGCGAAGAAATACATCGAGGACGGCCATCACGGCGGCAAAGGCTCGGAAGCCCACAAGGCGGCCGTGACGGGCGACACGGTCGGCGACCCCTACAAGGACACCGCCGGCCCCGCCGTCAACCCGATGATCAAGATCACCAACATCGTGGCGCTCCTGCTGCTCGCCGTGCTCGCCCACTGACGGGCCGGTCCGGCAGGCCGTGACCGCGGGGAGGAATCCCGGCTAAGCTGGCAGGCGTTCCCCGACGGACCCGTCTTCCATGCAGGCCGATACGGTCGATGACCTTTTTCGCCGTTTCGGCCCGAACTACCGCTGGTATGTAACCTTTGCCGGCCTGATCGGCGGCTTTTCGATGGTGCTGTCGGCCACCATCGTCAATGTGGCCGTGCCCGAGGTCATGGGCGCGTTCGGCGTCGGGCAGGACCAGGCGCAATGGATGGCGACCGCCTTCCTCGCCACGATGACCGCCAGCCAGCTGCTCAACGCCTGGATCACCGAGGCATTCGGGCAGAGGCTCGGCTTCGCGCTGACGCTCGCGGTCTTCATGGCCGGGGCCCTGATGAGCGCCACCGCCACCTCGATGGACATGCTCATCCTCGGCCGCATCCTGCAGGGCGTGGCGGCCGGCATCGTCATGCCGATGACGATGGTGACCATCTTCACCGTCTTTCCGCCGGAACGCCGGGGCATGGC
>MPNF01000040.1 GCA_002238885.1 Alphaproteobacteria bacterium bin95
CGCACGGCTGAACGTACGGTGAAACGGCCTCGGCCGGAGTCCCGCCGACCAGCAGGATCCCCGCCGCCAGCACCATGCCCGCCAGTCTCGATGTCTTCAGAGGGTTCATTTCCCTGTCTCCTTCGCTGTTCCCGATGCGCCCGGTCGCTGGTTGTTTCCTCCGGGACGGGAACGACTGTCCGGTTGTTGTCGCAAAGCCTGTCCGTTCAGCCCAATACTGTTTTTGTATCGGTCATATAAGAAATTTCCGGTCATCCTCGACCTGAAGTCCGACCCGAAATCGGCCCCATTCTGCGGACAGGTTAATGGTTGTATCGCACCGCCAGGGGCATATTCGCAGTATTTTTCAGATATATTGGTAGTTTCATAGGGAAGAAAATAACTACACATGTAATCAGACCGCTGCACACTAATTCTACCGAAAAAGTGCGGTTGTCAAATGTATGTGTCTGCCGAAGGCCGCAAGGGAAGGCGGGCTGCCTTTGAGCGGCGAGTGGGTGCGAGGCGGATTGATCCGGGACGTGAGCCGGCGCCCCGGTTCGGGTGCGGGCTTGGCGGATGTATCCCAGGCTCCCGAGTTTCGCGAGGACGCGCCGGACGGCGAGGTCGGGCGGGATGTCAGTCGTGTCGATCTCGACGTCCGGGTTTTCCGGCGGCTCCCAGGGATCGTCGATCCCGGTGAGGCCCCCGATGAGCCCGGCGCGGGCCTTTGCGTAGAGACCCTTGGGGTCTCTGGCCTCGCAGGTCCCGAGCGGGGTCGAGACATGGACCTTGACGAAGCCCCCGATCGTTTCGATGCTGCGGCGCAGCTCGCGCCGGCTGGCGGCGTAGGGCGCGATGAGAGCGCAGACCGCGATGCCGCCATGCCCGGTGACCTCGCCCGCGACGAAGCCGACGCGCCGCAGGTTGATCTCGCGGTGCTCGCGGGAGAAGCCGCGTTCGCTCGACAGGAGCCTGCCCACGGCGTCCCCGTCGAGCAGCGTCACGCGCCGGCCTTCGCCCTCGCGCAGCATCGCTGCAAGGGCGCTCGCGAGCGTGGACTTGCCCGCCCCGGGCAGTCCCGTGAACACTGCGAACTGTCCGCGACCGCTTCTTACCCGAGCGGGTTGTTCGGTCCGCACGGAGGCGGCCACGAAGCTCTTTGCGAAGTCCGGGGAGCGAGTGGTCGGCCCGGCCGGACAGCTCACGAATGAGATCGGTCAGGGGCCAGTGCACTGCCGGATTCTGCCTGGGAAACAGGAAACCGGCGCGCTCGATCGCGTGATCGTTCCCGTAGTCGAGCAGGACATAGCCCAGGAGTTGGTCTTTCCTCTCCAGGATTTGGGGCGCGCCTCGCGGCATGACCCCGTGGATACACCGAGCGTGTAGGGGCAACGACAACCGTTTCGTTAGCGGTGCGAGGCCCGTCGCGGCCAAATGTCTTCAGACGCGAATGCCCAATCTGGACGATAGGTGGAACATGGCGTCAAGGCCGCGAGTCCCTCGATTGGGCAATTTGGGCGCACGGCGTCGGTTCGGGCGATGTGGAGTATCTGGGCCGGTTGGGTCTCAGGATCGCCTTCTGGACAGTCGTCGGTCTCTTGCGGCTTGTAGCGATTCCCGGCTCCCGCCGCTCTGCAGACCGCGACCGCCGATCAACCTCCGTCGAAGATGAAGTGGTCGGCCGTCAGCTCAGTGGAATCGAAGTCCTCGAGAATGATTGTGCCGCCTCCGGTCTGGGCAGTCAGATCGATCTTCGCATCGTCTCCGTCTTGGGTGATGGTCAGGTCGGCGAGCCCTGTGATGCCAGTGAACGCCGTCAGGTCGATCAGATCGCCTTCGCCTTCGTCGTAATTGAAGTCGGTGATCGTGTCGTTGCCGTGGCCGGAAGCGAACACGAACGTGTCGGCCCCGAAGCCGCCGGTGATTGTATCGTCGCCGGCAAGGCCGGTGATGACGTCGTTCCCGAAGCGGCCTTCCAGGGTGTCGGCTCCGGCGGTTCCTTCGACCGTGGGGTCGTAGAAGACGAAGTCGTCCCCGTCCAGGGCGCTCTTGGCAACGCCCTCCAGTGTGAGCGTGGTCTCGTTGCCGTCCGCGTCCGTGAGCGTGATCACGGCATTGGTACCACCATTGCCATCGTCCACATCCGCGATCGACAGGTCGTCGAAGCCCGTGATGTTGCCGAACGGTCTGAGGTCGATCGTGTCTTCGTTCACGGCGAAGTCGGTGATCGTGTCGTTGCCGTGGGCGGGCGCGTAGAGGAAGGTATCGGCGCCCGTGCCGCCGGTCAGCGTATCGTCGCCTTCATCGCCGCTGATCAGATCGTCGCCTGTGCCGCCGGCGATCGTATCGGCGCCCTCGCCGCCAAACAGGAAGTCTCCCCCGGCGCCGCCGTCAAGATCGTCATCGCCCTCGCCGCCGAACAGCCAGTCGTTGCCGGCGCCACCGTCCAGGTCGTCGTCACCTTCCGCCCCAAACACGACATCGTGGCCGCCGCCGGAATCGATCGTGTCATCGCCAGTGCTGCCGATGTGGTATTTGGCCACATCGTTGTCGTCGTCCGCCTCGCCGGTCGGCAGCCAGAACATGTCTGCCGTCAGGTCGGTGGACGTGACGCCCCGCAGGATGATGGTTCCGCCGCCCCAATCCGACAGGTCGACGCTCGTGCCCGATTCGTCGACCTCCGTTGTGCTGGTATCGTCCGCGACTGCCGTGAACTTCGCACTCAACTGCGCCCACGTGATTTCCGTCTCGGACAGCTCGCTCAGGTCGATGATGTCGTTGTCGGTGTCGAAATCCGTGATCGTATCGGAGCCGTGGCCGGCGCTGAACTCGAACACGTCCTCGCCATCGCCACCGGTCAGCGTATCGTCACCACCCTTGCCGGCGATCCGGTCGTCGCCCGAACCGCCGGTCAGCGTGTTGGCGGTATCGTCGCCGATGACCGGCAGGTCAAACATGGCGGCGGTAATGCTGGCAGTGTCCGTGACGCCATTGAGCGTGATGGTGCCGCCGCCGAAACTGGTCAGGTCGATCTTCACGCCCGTCACGACATTGCTGTCGTTCGGGTCCGTGACCGTCGCGATGTTGCTGCTGATGTCGCTCCAGCTGACGTTCTTTTCCAGGCCGCTCAGGTCGATGCGGTCGTTTGCGGTGTCGAAGTCGGCGATCGTGTCGTTGCCGTGGCCAGGGCCGAACATGAACAGGTCGGCGCCCGTGCCGCCGGTCAGCGTGTCGTCGCCCTCGCCGCCGATGATGAAGTCATCGCCGGCGCCGCCGTCGATCGTGTCGTCGCCCCCGCCGCCAAACAGCAAATCCAGGTGGCCGCCGCCTTCGATCTCGTCATCGTCGGCACCGCCATAGATGATGTCGATCCCGCTGCCGCCATACAGCATGTCATCGTCGGCGCCGCCGTAGATGATGTCGTTCCCGGCATGTCCATAGATCTGGTCCATGCCCTCGTCACCCAGAAGGACATCGCGGACAAACGAGTTGTTGGCGCCGTGAATGGTGTCGTTGCCCGTGCCGCCGCGGACGATTCCGCTTCCCGAATCGCCGGCATAGATCATGTCGCCGCCGCTACCGCCCAGGACCACGTCCTGGCCGTCGGAGCTGCCGATGACGATATCGTCGCCGCTGCCGCCATTGACGATGTTGAAGCCGCCATGGCCCTGGCCGACATCGTCACCGCCGCCCATATTGATGACGTCGATGCCGTCGTCTCCGACGAACCTCTCACCCTCGGCGGTGCCGATATGGACCGTTACAGTCTGGGGCTCTTCTTCGGTACCCTGGGTGTTTTCGTCAGACATGACGGTCCTCCCCGCTTTTCCTGGCGCGCCTGGCGACGTTGAAATGCCAATACCGCAATCCGAAACACACGCCTACTGGATATCGCAGCGGTGGCATCGGAAACAAATACCGTTCCCTCACAAGACCTATGAGAGTTTCTTATGCGTCTGCCGGACCGGTGCCTCAAGTCTCTCCATTGTCAAGCGAAACGCCTGCGGGGCTTAAACAGGTATCGGACCGGCGGTCATGCGGCAGGCCGGGCAACCGGGACCGCGGGCACATGCCGGTAGAAGTCGGCCTGCACGCCCTGGTGGCTGTCCGGCGAATCCGGCCGGCAGTGCATTGACTTACGGTTTCCTCGCGGCCATCCATGCGCCATGGACATCCGCATTACCCATGCCCTGCCCGAGGAGGGGCCGCGTTCCGGTCCCGTCAGGGTCGGCTGGTTCCTGACCGAGGAGCGGGGCGGTGTGATTTACGAGGCGCCCGTCCGCGTCCGCTCCGTGGACACGAGGAAAAAGCACGCGAAATCGGCGGCCCGCTGCCCGGCCATCCTCAATCTGGAGAGCCGGTTATTCGAAGTGAAATGCCCGTTCGACCTGCGTCTCGGCTTCGCGCGCGACAAGGAGGGCAAACCCGTCCTGCGCAACCTGCTGGGCGCGAATTCTCCTGTTCGGGCGAGAAAGCTCGCCACAGTCCTTCATGTGACGGACGAGCGGGAGTGGCGCTATCCGGATCGTCCGACGATCCAGTTGAGCCTGCCCTATGTGTTTGTCGCGGACGAGCCGGTTTACATGGCGCAGGTAGCACCCTTCATGCACTACCGCGCGGAACCCTGGCCCGGCACGATCTTCGGCGGCCGCTACCCGATCGACGTCTGGCCGAGGCCGCTGATGTGGGCGTTCGAGTGGCACGATGTCGAGAAGGAGTTGCGGCTTTCGCGTGGCGAGCCGCTGTTCTAATGCCAGTTCGAAACCGTGCCGCAGGACCGTCCGGTCCAGCTCGTCGAGGCTGAACGCACGCCGGAGCTCGAAGAGTATCTGGGCCATATCTCGGGGGCGGTGAACTTCGTCAACCAGAGCTTCTCACTGTTCCGGACCGCGCAGGAGCGGCGGCCGAAAACCCTGGTCGTCCGCAAGTCGCGATAGCCGGCGCGGCGGCCCGCTCAGCCCGGCGAAGGCCCGGGCTCGGGCACAGTATCCGCCCCGGCTTCCGTCCTCTTGGTGAGGGTCACGATATTGCAACCCTGCAGGCGCCGGTATTCGACGCCGTCCATCATCTGCCTTACGAGCAGGAATCCGAGGCCGTCGATGGAGGAATCGTCGAGCGAGCCTCCTCCGTCCGGCGTCGGCGCCTCGGTGGGATCGAAGGCCACCCCGTCATCGACGATGATGACGACCAATGCGTCCGCCTCCTCGCGCAGGACGATCTCGACGCGGTGCGGGTCGTCGTCGCCGTATCCGTTGGTAATGGCGTTGGTCAGCAGCTCGTCTATGGCGAGATTGACCGCATAGGCGATCTGGGGCGGCAGGGAGCGGCCCTCGCAGAACTCGTCGATCCGCGCAGCGACGCCGGCGATCTCCCGCAAGTCGTTGACAAGCGATATTTCAAGCGTCCGGTCGATCGGGATCGGTTCGCTCACGGCCCGCTCATTCCTCGCGCATTGCGCGCTCGAAGAAATCGGCCATCGGCTTGGCGAGATAGCTGAGCACCGATCGTTCCCCGGTCCTGATATGGACCTCGACCGGCATACCGGGCGCGAGCAGCAGCCCTCCCGGCAACGGCGCCCGGTCCTGCAGGGGGTTGCCTCCAACCGCGCCGTCTTCCGCCGGAGCCAGGGCAAGCTCGACCTCGTACCAGGACTGGCCGGACTCCGCGTCATGAACGGCATCCGCCGACACCCGCACCACGCGCCCCGGAAATTCGGGCGTCTGGTGCATCTGGAAGGCCGAAAACCTGAGAACCGCCTCCTGGCCCGGATACACCTGGTCCACATAGATCGGGGCGATGCGGGCGATCACGATCAGTCCCGAATCCCTCGGCACGATCTGCATGATCGGTTCGCCGGGCCGTACGACCTCGCCCGGCGCGAACACGGTTGCGCCGAACACCGTGCCCGAGACCGGCGCGCGCACTTCCCTTCTGCCCAGGCGGTCGCGCACGGAGGCCAGCTGTTCCAGAACCTCGTTCTCGCCGGCCTTCGCCTGCCGGGCCTCTTCCTCCGCTTTCTCGATGCGTTTGGCTTCGATCTGCAGGATCGCGATCTCGTATTCCGCGATCCGGCCCCGCGCCCGTGCAATGTCCGCGGCGATCGCGCCCGCAGTGCCTTCGAGACCCCGCGCCGCGCGCTCGAGCGCGAGAACCGGCGAAATCCGGGTCAGACCCTTCTTGTAGAGCTGGCGCTGTGCTTCCAGTTCGCGGGCGATCAACTTGCTTTGGTGGCCGAGAGCCACCGCCTGGACTTCAAGCCCCTGGATTTCCCCGTGGGTCTGCCCGATCCTCTCCCGCAGCCGGGCGGCCTCGCCGGCGCTTGCCGCCCTGCGCGCCCGGAACAGCCGCTCCTGGCCTGTCATCGCATCGCGGAATTTCGGGTCCTCTTCCGCCAGCGCGGTCAGGCCGGGGTCCCAGGAGATGGCGTCCCTTCCCCGGTACTCGGCCTCCAGCCGGTTCCGCCTCGCCGCGAACTCGACGTACCGGGCCTTCAGGATCGCCTCTTCGGAGCGCAGCAGCGAAGCTGAAAAACGCAGCAGCACATCGCCTTGCTCGACCGTGTCGCCGTCACGCGCCGGCACCTCACTGACAGTGCCGCCGTCGATATGCTCCACCGCCTGGTTCCGGCTCTCGACCGCAACCTGACCGGTGGCGATCACGGCGCCGGCGATCGAGGCGAACGCCCCCCAGCCCGCCAACCCCGCCAGCAGGACGCCAAGCCCCCCGAAACCCAGAATGACGGCCCTCCTGGCCGAAAACCGGACTTCGCTCACAGCGGCCGGTCCCTGTTCGCGGCTGCGCCGACAGCTGGCCCCCGTTCGCCCGCGCGGCCCCGGCTGCCGGTTACCCGGGCGATGGCGGCCGCCATTTGCTCCTCCCGGCTGACCGACCGGACACTCCCTGCCGCTTCAGCGGGCGCGGCGACCTTCCCGCCCGCGGCCGGCTTCTTTACCGCCTGCCGCGCCGGCTGGCCCGGGCGGTAGCGGCGGCCGGACTGCAGCTGGCGCACCGGAGCCGAACTGCGCCCCGAAGTCGCCGGCACCGGGCGGCCGTTCTCCATCAGATAGACGATGTCGCACTGTGCGAACGCCCCGTGGCGGTGGGCGACGATCACAACCGTTCCCCCGCGCTTCTTGTGGCCCTCCACGGCGCGGGCGAGCGCCATCGTTCCATCCGCGTCGAGATTGGAATCGGGCTCGTCCATGACGACAAGGGCCGGTGAGCCGTAAAACGCCCGCGCCATCGCGATGCGCTGGCGCTGTCCGCCGGAAAGCGCGGCCCCACCCGCAGACACCTGGAAATCGTAGCCGCCCTGAAGGCCGAGGATCATCTCGTGCCCGCCAGTGCGCTTGGCGGCGTCGACGACGTCCTCGTCGCTGGCATCCGGCGAGAACCGGGCGATGTTCTGCGCCACCGTGCCCTCGAACAGCACGACCTCCTGGGGCAGATAACCGACATAGCGGCCGAGCGTGTCGCCGTAATGCTCCAGCTCTGCGCCGTCCAGCCTGACGGAGCCGCCATATGGCCGCCACACGCCGGCAAGCGCCCGCGCCAGGGTGGACTTGCCCGACGCCGACGGGCCGGCGATGCCTGCCGCCTGCCCCGGCTCCAGCTTGAGGGAGGCGCCGCGCACCGGTGCCGTCTTCGCCCCCGGCGGGGCCACCACAAGGTTCTGAACTTCGACGAGGGCGCGCGGGGCCGGCAGCTCCGTGCGGTCGGGCTCCGGCGGCGTCTCTGCAAGCAGGGTCGCCAGCGAACGCCGGGCCGCCAGCGTCCGCTGGAACGACGGCCATTGCATCACGGCCTGCTCGATCGGCGCGAGCGCCCGGCCCAGCAGGATCGACGCCGCGATCATGATGCCGGGCGTCACCTGGCCCTGGATCGCCAGCCAGGCGCCGAGCCCGAGCATCATCGACTGCAGGAACAGGCGCAGCGTCCGCGAGGTGACGCTGAAAAGGCCGTTCCGATCCGATATCGACAACAGCCGGTCGAGCATCTCACCCCGCAGGGCCCGCGAGCGGGACACCACCGCATCCTGCATGCCGAGCCCCTGCACCGTCTCGCTGCCGGCCCGCATCTGCTCGATGAAATGCGCCGACCGAGCGGCCGCTTCCCCCGCCTCGCCCTGGATCCTGGAGGTCCCGAGCTGGTTGAGGAGCGCAATGAGAAGCAGAAGACGGCCAGAAGACCCAGCATCCAGTGGAACGTGAACAGCGCGAACAGGAAGATCGGCGTCCAGGGCGCATCGAAGAAGGCGAACGGCCCCGGCCCGGAGGCAAAGCGCTGGATGGTATCGAGGTCGCGGAGGCCCGTCTCCGGCCGGGCGCGCTCCGCCGGAGACACGGCCCGGCTGAGCACGGCCCGCAGCACCCGCGAATCGAGCCGCTCCTGCAGGCGCGCGCCGGCGCGCGCCATCACCCGCGCGCGGGCATGGTCGAGCACGCCCATCATCAGGAACAGGAACGCAACGATGCCGATGAGCGCGACCAAGGTCGCCTCGGAGCGCGAGGTCAGCACCCGGTCATAGACCTGGAGCATGAACAGCGGCCCGGTCAGCATCAGCAGGTTCACGGCGACGCTGAACAGGCCGCAGGAAACGAAGAGCCTCCGGCTCTCCGCAAGGGCCGCGCGGATTTCCTTGCCGCCGTGACGGTGTTCGTCGCTCAAGCTGCCACTTCGTTTACGAAAGAGCGGGAGCAATGTTCATTTGCTCGCAGCTGGAATAACGGTTTGCTCTGAGTGCGGTCGGGCGGCGAAGAAAGATACAGCATGGCCGTAACCATCTGTTTCAACGCACATTGCGCACCCGGGCTTCCAGGCCCGTTTATGCAGAGGCGCGGGCCGATACCGGGCGACCGAGGCACGTGGCTGTGACAAGCGTGATCGTGCCTGCCGTGACAGGCCCCTGCCAACACGGTCATTGGCATTCAGCTGCGCCAGCCGCTCAGCCGCCGTCCGGCGGCGCCTCGTAGAAGACGAAGTCGGTCGCGCCCAGGTCGGCGAGCGTGAAATCCTGGAGCGTGATCGAGCCGCCTCCGGTCTGGCCCGACAGGTCGATTTTCACGTCGTCGCCCACTTGCGTGACCGTCAGGTCGCCGAAGCCCGTAATCCCGGTGAAGGCGGTGAGGTCGATCAGGTCCTCGCCATCGGTGAAGTCCGTGACCGTATCGTTGCCGTGGCCGGAGGCGAAGACGAAGGTGTCGTCCCCGTCATTGCCGGTCATCGTGTCGTTGCCGGCGCCGCCGGTCATCGTGTCGTCGCTGCTGCCGCCCCGGAGCGTATCGTTACCGCTGCCGCCCGTGATCCTATCGAGAACGAACATGTCCTCGGTCAGGTCGGAGACGGATGTCAGGCCCTGCAGGACGATCGTGCCGCCGCCGAAGTCGCTCAGGTCGATCTTCAGGCCGGTCACGACATTGGCGTCGTCCGGGTCGGTGACGGTCGCGATCTTCGACTGCAGCTGCCCCCAGGTGACGGTCTGGGAGAGCATTGTCAGGTGGATATTGTCGTTGGCGGTATCGAAGTCGGTGATCGTGTCGTTGCCGCCGTCGTCTCCGAAGGCGAACGTGTCGGCGCCGGCGCCGCCGGTCAGCGTATCGTTGCCTTCGCCGCCAACGAGTTCGTCGTCTCCTCCGCCGCCGGTCAGCGTGTCGGCGCCTTCCCCACCCAACAGGAGGTCATCGCCTTCGCCGCCATCCAGCGTGTCGTCGCCTTCGCCCCCGAACAGCCAGTCTGCGCCTTTGCCGCCGGTCAGCGCATCGTTGCCTTCCTGTCCGAAGACCGTGTCATTGCCAGCTCCGCCGTCGATCGTGTTGTCGTCCGAGTCGCCGTATTCATAGGAGCGGGCGTAGCCGTTCGGAAGCAGGAACATCTTGGCGGTGAGCGAGGATTTCGCGACACCCTCGAGGGTGATCGTGCCGCCGCCCCAGTCGCTGAGGTCGATGATTGTGGCCGTTTCGTCGACGTCGCTCGTCTGGGTATCGTCCCCGACCGCGGTCATCGCCGCCTGCAGATCTTCCCATGAAATCGCCGCCTCGAAGTAGCAAAGGTTGATCTTGTCCTTGGCAATGTCGAAATCGGTGATCGTGTCGGCGCCGCTCTCCTCGACGAACACGAAGGTGTCGGCCCCGCCGCCGCCCGACATCGTGTCGTCGCTGGTCCCGCCAGCGATCCAGTCGTTGCCGTCGCCTCCCTCAAGAGAGTAAAGATCGAAATTGCCGGCGGTAAGCTGGGAGGACGTGACGCCCTTCAGAGTGATCGTGCCGCCGCCCCACTGGCTGAGGTCGATGACCGTGGCGGTTTCGTCCACACCGGTCGTCTGCACGTCGTCCGCGACATCCGTCATCGCCGCCTGCAACTGCGCCCAGGTGATCACATGATCGAAGTAGCAAAGGTCGATCTTGTCCCTGGCAATGTCGAAGTCGGCGATCGTGTCGTTGCCGTGGCCCTCCACGAAGGTGAAGGTGTCGGCCCCGCCGCCGCCGGTGAGTGTGTCGTCGCTTGAGCCGCCCTCGAGATAGTCGTTTCCGTCCCCGCCCGCGATCTTGTCGAGGCCGTAGAACATGCTCGAGGTCAGGTCGGAGACGGAGGTGACGCCCTTCAGAGTGACCGTGCCGCCGCCCCAGTCGCTGAGGTCGATCTGCACGCCGGTCACGGCGGTGTCGTCGTTCGGGTCCGTGACCGTCGCGAACTTCGAGCGCAGCTCCTCCCAGGTGATGGTCTTGTCGAAGCCGCGCAGACTGATCTTGTCGCCTCCTGCGGCGTTGAAGTCCCGGATCGTGTCGTTTCCGTGGCCTGCCGAAAAATGGAAGACATCCGCGCCGCTGCCGCCGGTCAGGTCGTCGTCGCCGGCCCCGCCGTAGATGTCGTCGGCTCCGCCGCGGCCATCGATGATGTCATTGCCGGCGCCGCCATAGAGATCGTCGCGGCTGAACCCATGGTTCGAGCCGAGGAGGGTGTCGTTGCCGGTGCCGCCATAGACCAGACCGCCCAGGCCCGTAAAAGTGATCGTGTCGTCGCCGCTGCCACCGAACACATCTTCCTTGAGGCCTTCGGCGGTGATGTCTTCATCGCCGCTGCCGCCGAGAATGATATTGTAGTAGTCGCCGGCATTGCCACCGGTGTCGTCGCCGGATCCCATGTCAAGGATATCGGTGCCGGCGCCGCCCTGCTGGTTTTCGCCGCTCCTGATCTTGCCGATGTTGTTCTGCGCCATCTTCCACGTCCCCGCTATCGGCGTTGCCTCATTGTCGTCCGGATGGCGGGCGTTACCGCTGCGGCTGCCCCCATGCCCGAACGCCATAATCGAGCACTGTATTCGCGAAGGTTGACAACTAATATCAAGCAGCTTTCGGTTTCTGTAAATAAGCATGGGGGCGTTTCAGGGCAGACTCCCGAAGCAGGAGGGATGATATCAATATTTTAGACTACAAGAAATTTGCTTCCGGTCATCGTCAACCTGAAAACCGCTCCGCATTTGGCAAGACGCAACGGATAAACGAACGGCATTTCGGAGATTATCGGACCCGGATTGTAGTTTTTTGGGACATTTATAGTAGTCTAAAGAAACAATATGCAACTACAACCATAATTCGACTGCTGCACATTCCTTCAGCCGGAAACCCATCGGCAAGATGACAATGTTCCATGGACCTCGCCTGGCACCAAGGCTGCGCGTCTTCACGAACGGCAATTCATTCCGTCGGTGGCCCGGCGGCGCTGGTCGCGTTCAGCGCCAATTTCTGCCGCAACCCGATGTGCCCGAACTTCGGGCCGGCGCCCGACCGCAAGAGCTATGCCGAGCGCTACAAGGTCGAGGCCTATTCGGATTTCCCGTTCGACCGGCGTTACACTTGCCTGGTCTGCGGAATGAGTTCGCGACTGCTGTCGAACCGCTCGCTGCGCGCCGTCTATGTCTGGTTCAAGCGCCAGAGCATTCCCTTCGCTGCCTGCGGCAGGGCGGGCTGCCCAAACGAGGGCGTCAACGCCTTCGAGTGTAGCGGCGGCTGAAGGTTTCCAACAGCAGCTCGCTTCCGCTCTGCGAGAGGGGCACGCAGCCCAGTTGGTCCGAACGGTCGTGCCCCCGGGCGGAGGCGGCACCTTTCGTAAGCGTCCGGCCTCACCGCCCCGGCGCGATTTGGCGTTAGCTTCACGGTCTTCCAGGCGGCGGATGCGTTCGCGTCTCCACCAATGCACATCCGCCCGCTGGCCACAGGCGGGGCGGTGTGCGCGAGTCAGTGGGGCGACCTCGCAGAGCGCAAGGTCAACGCCATCCCGCCGTCCCGTTCCCCGATGAGGGACTCGAAGGGATACCCGGCGGCCCATGACGGGGTG
>MPNF01000041.1 GCA_002238885.1 Alphaproteobacteria bacterium bin95
GGTGGCATACCCGTGCCGCCCGGTTTCCGCCGTGACTGCAAAGGAGGTGCCGCTCAGCAGTTCACCCTGCGTCACGCCGCGCGACGCCGGAGAACCGAAGCCGGTGCGGTCTTGCCAAGCCGAATCGTGTTGCGCGCGTGAAGTTTCCTGCGGTGCTTGGCCACCAAACCGTTGGCCGGCGAGCGTCATCTCGATGCCGGGCTGCCGCGCTGCCCGCATCCGGCTCTCCACCGCGTCCAGCACCTGGTCGGCCACCGTGCGGCCGAAGCGCGCCAGCCACGCTCTCGGGATCGGCCCGTCATTCTTGATGACACCGAGCGCCGAGGCCCTGTCGATGCGCGCGCCCTGCGCGTTCGACAGAATGAGCCGCATGGTCTCGTGTCCCTCGTCATGGTCGTTGGCAAGTACTTCGACCTCGACGGTCTTCAGGGTCTCGCCGGGCTGGAAAGTCAGGGTGCTGTCGGTCGCCACATAGTCCTCACCGGCGGTCGCGTGGGACTCGTTGGCCGGGTCGTCCCCGGTCCGGTATTCAACCGTCACCGTGCCATCGGAGCGTGGCGAGAGCGTCACGCGAAAGACGAGCTTCGCCCCCGGCGCCTCGGTCGTCGAGGTATCGTGAACCCGCAGACCCGCTTCGGCCAGCGGCTGCCCCGTGTCGACCACCGGCACCGTCACCTCCAGCGGCTCTTCGGCCAGGTACCAGGCCCGAATTCTGTGTCCCGTGTGCCGGTGGATGCCTGCGTCGGTTATGACTAGTTGCAGCGTCAGCGTGCGCGACGAGTCGGCCACGCCGTCGCCAAGCGGTGTCACGGTGCGCGTCGAGGTCCGCACGCCGGGCTCGCCTGGCTCCCCGTCATGGAAATCGACCTGTTTGGCGCCAGGACCGTTCAGCGCGGGCGAGTACAGCTGAGGGATGTGCGGTAGCGCGCTGTCGGTCACGCCGACGATGGCCACCGCCGGCTCGTCGTAGCCGCCGTCGCGGATTACGCGAATCTCGAAGGGCTCGCCCTCGCGCGCCGGGCCGGATACCTCGAGCCGCATGGCGAAGAGCCCGCCGCGCACCCGGTGCTCGGCGAAGCGCTGCGCCGGGAGAGTGTCCTGCAGCAGGTCGCGGTCCTCGCCATCCCGGATCGTGCCGCCATTGAGGTCGAGGAACCTGAACTCCAGCCCGTCCGGGTCGTTGTCGCCCTTGGCGACCGTCCAGTTGAAGGTGAGCTGCCGCGTGCCCGAGCCGCCAGTGTAGCGCGCCCGGCGCTCGCGGTCGTAGATGTCGAGCACCAGCTCGGGCGCGCCGGTGACGGTGACCTCGGTGTCGAGGTTCAACGTGAAGGTCAGCGTGGCGCCCTGGCCGTGGACTGCGCCGTCCGGCAGCGCCAGGAAGTCGTCCATCCGGTAAAAGGGACCGTGATCGGCGCTCGCCTCCGGCGGTACGGGCGAGATTGCGACCCGCTCAACCGCCGGACCATCGTTGGCGGCAATCGTCACCGGCACCGTGCAGACGTCGTCGGCGCAGGCGCTGCCGTCGGCATTGCGCGGCCGGATCCGCTGCGGCGTAAAAATCCCATCGGGCCGGAGCCGCAGTTCGATGGTCTCGTCGGCTTCCGTCGCGTCGTCGTCGAGGATCGTCAGCGCGACCTTCTTGCGCGCCTCCCAGAAGCCGTCCTTGGCGGCGAAGTCGTCGGTGCCGAAAACGACATTGGTCCGCAGGAATTCATAGTCGTCCCCGACCGTTGCCGTGCCCGATGTGTGGTCCGAAAAGACCTGCATCGCAAAGGTGCCGCCGGGTGGGGGCACGCCGGGCGCGGTGCGGGCCACGAATGCGATGGTTGCCTCGCCGACGCCCTCGGCGAATTTATAGGCGGCCCGCTCCGGCCGCACCGTAACCGCCGGGTCCGCCACGACCATCCGGACCGTTGCCGATCCAGGCGTGCCGACCGCGTATCCATCTCCTGCCTCGATGGTCGCGGTCAGGTTGCCCGACCGTGGTGCGTCGTCCTCGAAGAACGGGCTGAAGATTTCGATGTTGGTGCTCGTCTCGTCCGAGGCGATGCTGAAGGTCCGTCGAAGGAAACCCGTGCCTAAGAACGTTTCGTCCTGCGCGAGGGTGACTGCGCCGCTGATCTCCCCTTCGGCGGTTCCGTTGCGTGTGACGGTAAAGACGACATCGTCGATTCCGAAGGTGTAGCTCTCCTGCCCGGCCGCGATGGTGAGCGTCGGTTCCTCGCGTTGGGTCATGATTACCGGCACCATGCAGACATCATCCGTGCAGGGGGTGCCGTCGGAATTGCGCGGCCGAATTCGCCCCGGAGTCGACGCCGCACGCTTGAACATCACTTCCAGGCCCTCGGCGGTTTCGGCCGTCGAGAAGGAGACCGTCCTGCTCGCTTCCCATTTTCCGTCCGTGGAAACGAAGTTGCGCGGCTTGAATTCGACCGTTTGCGACACGCCCCTGACCCTGGCGCGCGCCGCCGTCTCGTCCGACTTCGCCTGCGAGGAAACCGCTATCGAGAACGCCTTGCCGGGCCGGGGCAGGCCGGCCGCGGTGCGGGCGACGAAGGTCACGCGTACCGCCCCGTCGTCGGGTTCGACGGTGTAGGATGCGTGCTCCGGCCGGACTGTGATCGCCGGATCCATCACCACCATGCGGGTTCGCGCGCTGTCCGGGTGCCCCACCGTGTAGCCGAACGCGGCGACCAGCGTCGCGCTCAGCATGCCCGATTGCGTCGCCGGACCGTTGAACTGCCGCGCCCGGATGCGGAGCTCCGCATCCCTCTTGCCCGCCCGGAACCGCACGACCGCGTTGAGCCGGTCGGTCGGCAGGTAAAGGTGGGCCTGGGCAAGCGAAACCCGAACCGAGACCGCGTCGTCCGCCGGACCTGCGCGTCTGAGTGTGAAGACGACATCGTCGATCCCGAAGCCGTAAGAGCCGTGCGCCGCGGCGATGCTCACACTCGGTCGGTCGAGTCCGGGGAACGCGTGGACCGGCGCGCCGGCGCCGAGGAGCATCGCCGCCGCAATCAGGGCCGGGACGGTGCGTCGCAGAGCGACGACCGGAGGATTGAAGACCGGGCGGCGGCGGCTGCGTGTTCCGGGGGCGACAGTCCGCGCCGCTGCGGCAACGATGCGAGCGTCGGTCACGAGTTGGTTCCACCGAAAACGAAAACGCCGCGCACGGAAGGCCGTGCGCGGCGCTGAGGTGGGATCGGGCGCCTCCTGCCCAAAGCGGGTGTCGGGCTCCGGCAGCGGAGCGCGACGGCCTCGCCGCGCCCAGGGCGGCGGGCCCGAAGCTTCGCTGCGCGGAGGGAGTGCGGGCACGTTGCAGCCGGAGGAGCGCCCGGTCCGCAAGCGCTGGAGGATTGTTGCGACGAACTTCGGCAGGGTCATTACCCGGCTCCACTGCATGGTGCTCACAAATCCACATCGAAAACGGATGCGCTGACCTGTCAGGTGGGAGCGGGCGAGTTGCGAACAACGATAATATTCCTATAACGAGACAAGGAATTACTTATAGGTGTTGCGCGTCGGGCGGCTTCCAGATCATGGATATATGCGCGCGGCATATATCTTGCCCGAAAGGACATATCCGAGTGCTTCGCCCGGTGCGTTTGGGACCGACCCGATCCATGGCTGCTTGGCGGGCGGCATCGGGCGCTGCGCATTGAGGCGGGCGGCGGACTATGCGCGCGAACGCCAGGTCTTCAACCGCCCCATCGGGCAGAACCAGTCGATCCAGCATCCGTTGGCGGAAAGCTGGGCGCAGCTCGAGGCGGCGGAGGTAGGCCACGAAGCCTGCGAGCGCGCCATCCTGACCGATGGCGGCATGGGCTACGCCAAGGAGTACCATGTGGAGCGCTGGCTCCGGGAGATCTGGATCGCCCGGATTGCGCCCGTCAGCTGGCAGCTGGCGCTCTCCTTCATCGCCGAGAAGGAACTCGACCTGCCGAAGAGCTACTGAGGCGGTCCCCTCACCCCGCGTGAATTACCGGGCGCCCCCCGGGCGTGCCGGGCGGGGCCCGTCAGTTGTCGAGGAAGCTTCGCAGCTTGCGCGAGCGCGTCGGGTGCTTGAGCTTGCGCAACGCCTTGGCCTCGATCTGGCGGATGCGCTCGCGGGTGACGGAGAACTGCTGGCCGACCTCTTCGAGCGTGTGGTCGGTGTTCATGCCGATGCCAAAGCGCATGCGCAGCACGCGCTCCTCCCGCGCAGTCAGCGAGGCGAGCACGCTGGTGGTGCTGGCGCGCAGATTGGCGTGGATCGCTGCGTCGATGGGCTGCACGGCGTTCTTGTCCTCGATGAAGTCGCCGAGATGGCTGTCCTCGTCGTCGCCGATGGGCGTGTCGAGGCTGATCGGCTCCTTGGCGATCTTCAGCACCTTGCGCACCTTCTCCAGCGGCATGTGCAGCTTGGCCGCCAGTTCCTCCGGCGTCGGCTCCCGGCCGATCTCATGCAGGATCTGCCGCGACGTGCGCACCAGCTTGTTGATGGTCTCGATCATATGCACCGGGATGCGGATGGTGCGCGCCTGATCTGCAATCGAGCGCGTGATCGCCTGGCGGATCCACCAGGTGGCGTAGGTCGAGAACTTGTAGCCGCGGCGGTATTCGAATTTGTCCACGGCCTTCATCAGCCCGATATTGCCCTCCTGGATCAGGTCCAGGAATTGCAGGCCGCGATTGGTGTATTTCTTGGCGATGGAGATCACGAGCCTGAGATTGGCTTCGACCATCTCCTTCTTCGCGCGGGCCGCTTCGCGCTCGCCTTCCTGGATGCGGGCAACGAAGCTGCGGAAATCCCCCAGCGGCAATTCGGCCTCGGAAGCGACTTCCAGGATCCGGTTGCGCATGGTCCTGATTTCGTCGCGGTAGCGGCGCGAGAATGTTTTCCATTCCTTCTTCTGGCAGATGCGCCGCACCCAGCGCTGATCGAGTTCGCGCCCGCGCCACTCGTCCAGAAAGGCGGCGCGCGAGAGCTTCGAGCGCGTGGCGCAGCGCAGCATGCGCCCTTCCAGCCCGATCAACTCGCGATTCATGCCGTAGAGGAGGTCCATCAGCTCGTCGATGCGCGCATTGTTGAGCTTCAGGCCGCGCATCAGTTCGGCCATTTCGCCGGTGAGCTTGTCGTAACGCCGGTTCTGGGCCAGCGTCGGCCCCTCTTCGCCGCGCGCTTCGTCGAAACGCATCACGCGCAGCTTGGCGAGGCGCCTGTCGAGCTTCGCGATCTCGTCGAGCACCTCCATCACATGCGGCAGCAGGGCGCGTTCCGTTGCCGCAAGCGAGAGATTGGGCTCGTCGTCCGCGTCGTCGTCGTCGCTCGCGTCGGTGTCCTGGCCGTTGGCCGGTTTGCGTGCATTGTCGTTGTTGGCCACCCCGTTCGCGGGAGCGGCGGCATTTGCAGGGCCGCCATGCAGTGCGGCCCAGGTCGCATCGAGGTCCACGACGTCGCGGAGTAGCCGGGTCTCCCGCTGTAGTTCCTCGCGCCAGTCGAGGATGTAGCCGATTGCGGTCGGGGTTCGGCAGATCGCGCGGATCATTTTTTCGCGCCCGGCCTCGATGCGCTTGGCGATGGCGATTTCGCCCTCGCGCGACAGCAGTTCGACCGAACCCATCTCGCGCAGGTACATGCGCACCGGGTCATCCGTGCGACCGATGTCGTCGTCGATATTGCCGCGCTTCTCGCCCTCCGGCGCGGCCCCGCGCTCCGGGGGCGCCTCCTCGGTTTCCTCCGCCTCGACGACATTGATGCCGAGCTCGGAGAGCATGGCCATCGTGTCCTCGATCTGCTCGGCCGAGACCTGGTCGGAAGGCAGCGCCGCGTTCAGTTCCTCGTAGGAGATATAGCCGCGTTCCTTGCCGTTCTCGACAAGCTGTTTGACGGCCGCTTCCGGATCGACCGGGGCCTCCCGCGCTTCTTCCCGAGGCTCCGGCTCTCGAGCCTGTTCCGCTGTCTTCGTCGCCATGCTCTCGTCCGTCCCCGATTATTGCTTCTTCTACATTCCGCCCTGGGCGCGCGACCTTCGGGCCTCCATCACCAGCGCCGGCATGCGTTCCAGCGAGCCGTCGGCATCGGTTTCGGCGGTTTCCGCCACCTCGCGTTCTATGGCCGCCGACCTATATGCCGCGAAGACCTGCTCCATCCCCTTGCGCGCCTCATCTGCCGGCGCGTTCGGGCGGGCAAAAGGTGCAAGACTGTAAACAGCCTCGCACAGCACGCTGCCGACTGCGTCGGTAAGGCCGACCGATTGGAAATGGGTTCGCCAGACGCCCGCGTCAATCCCCTCCCCGTCGGCAGCAAGCCTTAGAATCTCTTGCCGAAGCCTGTCAAGCGACGCGGCGCATTCCAGCTCGGCGATTTCGTGGGCGAACTCGACTGCGAGCTCGGGATGGTTGGCCGCCGCCGCCAGCACGCCTTGAACCTGCCGCTCGCGCAATCCGGCAATCCGCGCCTCGCCCCGTTCCCGACCGCCGCCCGGCAAGGAAGGAGCTGGGCGGCGCGCAATTGTTGCCGGCCGCAGGTTGACGCCAAAGCGTTCGCGCAGGCGGGACAGGAGTTCGGCTTCGTAGTAGCGCCGCACGGTATCGTCCCGGATACCCGAAACCAGCGCCAGCAGGTTGCCGGTGAACCGGGCGCGGCGGTCGGGCGAGTCGGGGCGCACTGCCTCGACCTCGCTCGACCAGAGGAGATCCACCGGCGTCTGCGCCCGCTCCACCACGGCGCGGAGCGCGGCCGCGCCGTCCTCGCGGACCAGGTCGTCGGGGTCGCGATCGTCCGGCAGGCGCGCGAAGCGCAACGACTTTCCGGGTGCCAGAAGCGGCAATGCGCGTTCTGCCGCGCGCCGGGCGGCGCGCTGGCCCGCCTCGTCGCCGTCGAAACACAGCACCGGCTCATCGACGATTCGCCAGAGCGCCCTCAACTGGTTCTCTCCGAAGGCGGTGCCGAGCGATGCCACGGTGTGCGCGAACCCCGCCTGGGAGAGGGCGATCGCGTCCATATAGCCTTCGACGACCACGATCTCCTTCGCCCGCCAGGCGGCGTCTCGCGCCTGGGCGAGGCCATAGAGCACCTCGCCCTTCCGGAACAGCGGGGTCTCGGGCGTGTTGAGGTATTTCGGCTGCGCATCTCCGAGCGCGCGCCCGCCGAACGCTATCGGAAGCCCCCGCCGGTCGGTGATCGGGAACACGATGCGGTTGCGCAGCGAGGCGACCGGCGTTTCGGCGTTTTCGCGGAGGCGCAGCAGCCCGGCCTCCACCAGGGTTTCGGCCTCGAAGCCGCCGCGCTTCAGCGCTTGCACCAGCGCCGCCGAATCGGCGGATGCATAGCCCAACCGGAAGCGGGCGATGGTGGCGTCGTCGAGCCCGCGGCCGCGCAGATAGTCCATCGCCTGCCTGCCTGCGGGCAACTGCAATTGGCGCTCATAGAGCGCCGCCGCCGCCTCTACAGCCTCCAGCAGGCCACGGCGCCGGCGGGCCTGCGCCGCCGCCTCGGAGTTCTCGCGCGGCACTTCCAGCCCGGCCGCCTGGGCGAGCTTCTCGACGGCTTCCGGAAAGGAAAGCCCTTCCAGGCGCATCAGGAAGCCGATGACATCGCCGTGCTCGCCGCTGGAAAAGCAATGGAAAAAGCCCTTGTCCGGCACGACAGTAAAGGACGGCGTGCGTTCCTGCTTGAAGGGCGAGAGGCCGACATATTCCCGTCCGCGCCGCTGCAATTTCACGTGGCGCGAGACGACATCCACCAGGGAAACGCGTTCGCGAAGCTGTTCGAGGAAATCGGGAGGGAAAGCCATCCGGGGCGCCGGGCCTGCCGTCAGGCCGCCAGCGCGGCCTTGACCGTCCGGCTGATCTCACCGAAGTCCATCTGGCCGGCATAACGCCGTTTGAGTTCGGCCATGACGCGGCCCATATCGCGCATGCCCGACGCGCCGAGGTCGCCCACCACGGCGTTCACGGCCGCAATCTGCGCATCGGGATCGAGCTTGGCCGGAAGGAAGCGCTGGATCACGGCGATCTCGCGGCATTCTTCGTCCACCGAGTCGAGCCGCCCGGCTTCTTCGTAATAGCGGGCGGACTCCTCCCGCTGACGGATCATCTTGTCGAGCAGTTCACGAATTTCCGCATCGCCGATGCCGTCGGCATTGCCCTGTCCGCGCGCTGCGATATCACGGTCCTTGATCGCGGCCAGAATCAACCTGACCGTGCGCAAGGTCATGACGTCCTTGGCACGCATCGATTCCTTCAACGCTTCATTAAGTTGCACCCGCATGGAAGTCTCCCGCTCTTCCAGGTCGCGGCCGATACCCCGCCGCGAGTTCTGACAGGTTCACGACAAAACGCCGCATACACGGCGTAACGTCTTGATTTTGCGTTTTTCTCCTTGTGGTGCATGCCTTGACACAGGCTGCCCGCCCGCTTATCCCCTCGGCGGTTGGAACATGCCCCGGACAATCGAAATTATGTATTCCCGACTTCTGTCGTCAAGGGTTTCCGACTGCTGCCCGGCGCAAACGGGCAAGTAATCCAATGGTTATCCAAGCCCCCAGACCGGACGGCGCCACGGCCGCCCTGGCGCTCGCGGACGGCACCGTGTTTTGGGGCCGGGGATTCGGCGCGGAAGGCGCGGCGGTCGGTGAAGTCTGCTTCAACACGTCGCCGACCGGCTATCAGGAGATCCTGACCGACCCCTCCTATGCCGGGCAGGTCGTTACCTTCACCTTCCCGCATATCGGCAATGTAGGCGCCAACAGCGAGGACATCGAGTCCGCCGTGCCGGCTGCGCGCGGGCTGGTGCTTCGCATGGACCCGACGGAACCCTCCAATTTCCGCGCGACGCGCCGCCTCGAAGACTGGCTGGCGAGCAGCGGCCTCGTCGGCGTCGCCGGCATCGACACGCGCGCACTGACCCGGCGTATCCGCGACGCCGGGGCACCCAACGGCGCGGTCGTGCACGCGCGCGACGGGCACATGGATATCGAGGCCGCGATTGCCCGCGCCGCCGCCTGGCCGGGCCTGGAGGGCATGGACCTTGCGCGGGAGGTCACCTGCCGGCAGACCTATCGCTGGGACCGGACTCCCTGGGCGCTCGGCAACGGCTACGGCCGGCTGGAGCATCCGTCGCGCCATGTCGTCGCCGTCGATTACGGGGTCAAGCACAATATCCTGCGCTGCCTGGCGGAACTCGGATCGGCGGTGACGGTCGTGCCTGCCGAAACGGCTGCGGACGCGATCCTTGCACTGGAGCCCGACGGCATATTCCTCGCCAACGGCCCCGGCGACCCGGCGGCCACGGCGACCTATGCAGCCGGAACGGTCCGCGCCCTGGTGGAAAGCGGGAAACCGATCTTCGGCATCTGTCTCGGCCACCAGATTCTGGCGCTGGCACTTGGCGCAAGCACGGCGAAAATGGCTATCGGCCATCGGGGCGCCAACCATCCGGTCAAGGACCTGGAGACCGGCAAGGTCGAAATCACCAGCCAGAACCATGGCTTCGCCGTGCTGAGGGAGAGCCTGCCGCCGGGCGTGGTCGAGACGCACCGGTCCCTGTTCGACGGATCGGTGGAAGGGTTGCGCGCAGAAGGCCGGCCGATCTTTTCGGTGCAGTACCACCCGGAGGCCTCCCCAGGACCGAGAGACGCTCATTATCTCTTCCGGCGTTTCACCGACATGATGGACGCCCATGCCTAGACGCACCGATATCGGCTCCATCCTCATCGTCGGGGCCGGTCCCATCGTCATCGGCCAGGCTTGCGAGTTCGACTATTCCGGGACCCAGGCCTGCAAGGCGCTGAGGGAAGAGGGCTACCGGATCGTCCTGGTCAACTCCAATCCCGCTACGATCATGACGGACCCGGATCTCGCCGACGCGACCTATGTCGAGCCGATTACCCCCGAATTCGTCGAGCGGGTCATCGAACGCGAGCGGCCCGATGCGCTGCTCGCGACCATGGGCGGGCAGACGGCGCTGAACACTGCCATGGCGCTTGCCGACAACGGCGCGCTCGACCGCTACGGGGTCGAACTCATCGGCGCCGACCGGACGGTGATCGCCAGGGCCGAGGATCGGGAGCTGTTTCGCGAGGCGATGCACGAGATCGGCCTCGAAACGCCGCGAGGCGCGCTGGTAGGCGACATGGACGCGGCGCGCCGCGCGATGCGGGAAATCGGCCTGCCGCTGATCATCCGCCCGTCGTTCACGCTCGGCGGGACCGGCGGGGGCGTCGCCTTCAACCCGGAGGAATTCGAGAACATCGTCCAGGGCGGCCTGGACGCCTCGCCCGTCGGTGAGGTGCTGGTCGAGGAGTCTGTTCTCGGCTGGAAGGAATACGAGATGGAGGTGGTCCGCGACCGGGCGGACAACTGCATCATCGTGTGCTCCATCGAGAACGTCGATCCGATGGGCGTGCATACCGGCGATTCGGTGACGGTCGCACCGGCGCTGACGCTAACCGACAAGGAATACCAGCTGCTGCGCGACGCCTCGATCGCCTGCCTACGCAAGATCGGCGTCGATACCGGCGGCTCGAACGTCCAGTTCGCCGTCAATCCCGAGGACGGCCGGCTGGTCGTGATCGAGATGAATCCGCGCGTCTCGCGCTCATCGGCGCTTGCGTCGAAGGCGACAGGCTTTCCCATCGCCAAGGTCGCGGCCAGGCTCGCGGTCGGCTACACGCTCGACGAGCTGCAGAACGACATCACGCGCACGACGCCGGCCTCCTTCGAGCCGGTCATCGACTATGTCGTCACCAAGGTGCCGCGCTTCACCTTCGAGAAGTTCCCGGGTGCGGAGCCGCTGCTCACCACCTCGATGAAATCGGTCGGCGAGGCGATGGCCATCGGGCGCTGTTTTGCGGAGTCGCTACAAAAGGCGCTGCGGTCCATGGAAACGGGGCTGACCGGGCTCAACGAGATCGAGATTCCCGGCGCACCGGCAGTGGACGACATCGTGCAGCTTCTGTCTGAGCCCAGGCCCGACCGCCTGCTGGTGATTGCCCAGGCTTTCCGCCACGGCCTCGACCGGGAACGCATACGCCGGGCCTGCCAGTTCGACCCCTGGTTCCTGGAGCAGATCGAGGCGCTGGTGCGCGCGGAGGAGGAGTTGCGCGCTTCGGGCCTGCCGGAGACCGCGCAGGGCCTCCAGGCGGTCAAGCGCCTCGGCTTTTCCGACGCACGCCTCGGCGAATTGACGGGGCTTGCCGAGGCCGATGTCGCGGCCCGGCGCCGCGCGCTCGACCTCGCGCCGGTTTACAAGCGCATCGACACCTGCGCCGCCGAATTCGCCTCCGCGACGCCCTATATGTATTCGACCTGGGAAGGCACGGGCCTGATGCCTGCCGAGTGCGAGGCCGATCCGGCCGAGCGCCGGAAGATCATAATCCTCGGCGGCGGCCCCAACCGCATCGGGCAGGGCATCGAGTTCGACTATTGCTGCGTCCACGCCGTGTTTGCGCTCCGCGAGGCCGGCTATGAGACCATCATGATCAATTGCAACCCGGAGACCGTTTCGACCGACTACGACACGGCGGACAGGCTGTATTTCGAGCCGTTGACGGCCGAGGATGTCATCGAGATCGCCCGGGTCGAACGGGTGCGCGGCGAGCTGGTCGGCGCCGTGGTGCAATTTGGCGGCCAGACGCCGCTCAAGCTCGCTTCGGCGCTGGCGGAGGCCGGCATTCCGATTCTCGGCACTTCGCCCGACGCGATCGACCTCGCCGAGGACCGCGAACGTTTCCAGGGCCTGCTCTCGGAGTTGGGCCTCACCCAGCCCGAAAACGGCGTTGCCACCTCCGCCGGGGAAGCGGCCGCGATTGCCGGGCGGATCGGCTATCCGGTGTTGCTCCGGCCGTCCTATGTGCTGGGCGGGCGGGCGATGGAGATCGTCCACGACCGGGTTGCGCTCGACCGCTACATCCGGGTTGCAGTGGAGGTCTCGGGCACGAGCCCGGTGCTGGTGGACCGCTATCTGCGCCATGCGACCGAGGTCGATGTCGATGCGCTCTGCGACGGCAGCAATGTGGTCGTCGCCGGCGTGATGCAGCACATCGAGGAAGCGGGCGTGCATTCCGGAGATTCGGCCTGCTCGCTGCCGCCGCACTCGCTCATCCCCGGGACCGTCGCCGAGATCGAGCGCCAGACCGGGGCGCTGGCCCGCGCGCTCGGCGTGGTCGGCCTGATGAATGTGCAGTTCGCCGTCACGCACGGGCCGGA
>MPNF01000042.1 GCA_002238885.1 Alphaproteobacteria bacterium bin95
AGGCGCCCGATCCGGCGCATGCGGGCATGGGTGTCGATCTTCGTCTTCTCGTATTCGGGGTTGTCGAGTCCCATGACCTCGATGACATAGCGCGCCATGGAGCGGCCGTCGCGGCGGTCTGCGGCGGCGCCTGCCCCGGGCGGGGCAACGGTAACGAGGAAATCCGGCAGGCAGGACCGGCGGTCCGTGACGAACCAGGTCAGCGGCTTTTCGAGTTCGACGCGGACGGGACCGCCGAGCGCGTGGCGCAGCCCCGCATCCCGCTCCAGTTCCCGCACCAGGCGGCGGAGCACGGCGAAAGCGCGCCGCTCCTGCCCGGAGTCGACCGGGACCGGCCAGGCCGGCGCGACGATCAGCTGGGCGCGGGCCTTGAGGCACGCCCACGAGCCGGTCTCCCCGGACCGCGCCACCGTCCCGAGGACGAGCCACGGCTCGCCGATCCGGTTCCCGCCGATCTCGGGGCTGTGCACTCCCGATTCGACCGCGACATGCCCGGCATGCCGGTGGTCCGGATTGATGTCATGCGCGCCCAGGCTCAACGCCGGCCAGCAGTGTATGCTGGAGTTATGGGAGAGGCTGGCTGCAGTAGGTCGGGTTCAAGCATCTATAACCGGCTTTTTCGGGAGGACGTCCCGTCCGCCATTGAAGAACTTCCCGGCCTCCGAACTGAATCCATGCGGTGTATAGAGCGAAGGAGTGCAGCCGATGAGACTACGCATCCACCGGGGAACGAATGAGATCGGCGGCACCTGCATCGAGGCGGAGGCGCAGGGCAAGCGGATCGTGCTGGATGTCGGCCTGCCGCTCGACGCGCCCGACGAGGGGCAGGAGACGCTGCTTCCCGAGGTTCCGGGGTTCCGGGAGCGCGACGACAACCTTCTCGGCGTCATGATCTCGCACGGCCATATGGACCACTATGGACTGGCCGCGCATATCCGCCCGGAAATCCCGGTCTGGATCGGCGAGGCCGGGCACAACATCCTCAAGGCCGCGAGCGCGTGGGTGCAAAACGGACATGCTTTCGCCGACCCGCATTTCCTCGCCGACCGGACGCCGGTCGGGATCGGCCCGTTCCGGGTCACGCCCTTCCTCGTCGATCACAGTGCATTCGACGCCTACGCCCTGCTGGTCGAGGCGGAGGGCAAACGGGTCTTCTATTCCGGAGACTTCCGTGCGCATGGCCGCAAGGGGGCGCTATTCGAGAAGCTGCTCCGCAACCCGCCGCAGGACATCGACGCGCTGCTGATGGAAGGCACGACGCTCGGCCGGATCGGCGCGGAGGAGGGATTTGCGACCGAGTCGGATCTGGAAGAGCGGTTCGTCGAGGCGTTCCGGCAGACGAAGGGCATCCACTTCGTCTGGACCTCCTCGCAGAATATCGACCGGATCGTCACGATCTTCCGTGCGGCCAAGAAAACGGGCCGTGCGCTGCTGATCGACCTCTACACGGCGGTCGTGCTGGAGGCCACGGGGCGGAACACCATCCCGCAATCGCACTGGCCGGAGGTCAGGGTCTATATCCCGCACCGCCAACGGGTGTTCATCAAGGACAAAGGGTTGTTCGCGGAGCTCGACCGGCACGGACGGAACCGCGTCTTCCCCGAGGCCCTGCCGGACCTGGCCGAAAGGGCAGTCATGCTGTTCCGCCCTCTGGCGATGCGGGATCGGGGCGTCGCTTCGGTGCTGGACGGTGCCGGTTTCACCTACTCGATGTGGGACGGCTACCTGAAGGAGGACTCCTCGCAGCGCGTCCTTGGCTGGCTGGAGCGCAACGGCGTCTCATGGGCGTCCATCCACACCTCCGGCCACGCCTCGACCGCCGACCTGCAATGCTTCGCCGTCGCCCTTGCCCCCCGCGCCCTCGTGCCCATACATTCCTTCGAAACCGGGCGCTTCCCGGATTTCTTCGACAATGTCGTCCCGAGGGAGGACGGCGAGTGGTGGGGGGTTTGAGCGGATGAAGGCTCTCAACATCTTCGAGGTTATCAGGAAAACGACAAGTCGTACTGAACCCTTTCACTCTGAATTCCTAGGGGAAGCGCTGCGCGTCAGCGCATCAGGAAACCGCTCGTTGTTCGATGCCGTTTGGCGGCTGGCCGCGCCGGACAATTGGGACATTCCGCACAGCCCCCGGATCGAAACCGAGGAAAAAGCGGAAAAGGACAGGAATGGCGCGACAGGAGGGCAACGAATCGATATTTCTATCCATGATGACGAGCGCCGCCGCTTGCTGGGAATCGAGGTCAAGACGACCAAGGCCTCGGCAAAGAAGGGACAGCTTGAAGGCTATCTCGATGGCCTTTCCGATAAGTACGAATTCGACAAGAAAGACGAAGACCGCATAGCGATCGTATATCTCACGCCGTTCAACCGCGAGAGGGCGGGTGACGCTGCGGGTTCTCTTCCGACCGTTGAAATATTCAAGAAATTCCAAGATGTTCATAAAAACGCCCGCCATATAAGCTGGCTGGACATTGCCGATATCCCTTGGGACGGCAATGAACTGTGGAAACAACACCAAGCATATGTCCATCAAGAAATCGCGAGCTACAGGAATCTCCGATCCTTCGTATCTCGTAATCGGGCATTCGACGACTTTTTCTCACCAGAGGCCGTCGAGAGCTTCTGGGACGCTCTCCCGTTCGAGGGCAACAAAGCTGCCGATGACGGCGTCACCATAGACCTTGCAATGCTCGGAAACGACCCGACTCCGCTTGTCAGGGCATTTGAAATTCTCATTGCGGACGAAGAAAACGTATCGAGCAGAGCCAGCAAGCAGGACGACTTTCCGGATGAATTGCGTCAGTGCTTCAAGACTTCGCAGTTCGGCGATTTTCACGAAGCATTGTTCGCCCTCTCGGGTCGACGGCATTTGTGGCTGGCCGGAAAGGGGGATTACGGCCTCAGGGTCGCACACAGGCGCTCCAAGGTCGGCGTCAGCCTTGTCAGAAGCAAAGGCGCGCAATATCTCGTGGTCGGGCAGTCCCGCTAGCCCGGGTTTCTTACCGGGCTTTCGTTTGCAGGCGTTTTGTCTGTTTGCGGGACCACCGGAGTAGCGCGCCTGTTTTCTGCGGCCGAGGGGGCAGGGGTATCGGTTGCGCGTGAGACGCTCTGGCGTCCGGGGTATGTTTCCTTGCTGTTGACGGGCGGGTTGAGGCGGGGCCTTGGGCTCAGGTCAGTTGCATCATCGTCAGTGTGCATGGGCGAAGGTATCGGCATGGGGACGGCCGGTGCGGACTACACCGCGACAGCAACCAGGTTTCAGCCCGCGTCATGGAGGCGACGAAGGCGGACGACCTGCAACGCTTCGTCCGCGACCACGCGGCGCCGGGCGCGACGCTCTACACCGATGAGGCGGCCGCACCCGGTGCCGACTGCCCAGGAGCCCGGCAGAGAGGTCCGCTGGATCACGGAGAATGCGGAAATGGACCTCGACGATAAGGCCCGGCTCTATCTGGCCGCCTCGGTCGCCCAGGTGGACAATGTCTTCCAGCTGACCCGGCGGTTCCTCTCGGCCCTGGAGCGCCCGATCGACACGGCGAGCGGGCGCTGGCAACAGGTCTGGTACGGCTATGCGCCCTACAACCCGGACATGGTGCGGAAATATCTCGACGTCTTCCGGGCGGTGAACAACTTCATCCATACCGGCGTCGACGGCGCCACGCCCGCCATGCGCCTCGGCTTCGCCAGCAAGCCGCTGGACTATGCCGACCTGCTCTGGCCGGGAGAGAAGATTCCAGTGCCCAAGCGCACCCGCCGCAAGGGGCGCGCGCTCAAGCTCTGAGCGCGTTCATCTGCGCTGATCCGAGGCCAACAGCAGGCGCTTGTAAGCTCGGGTCTCGGCAAAGGAGGGGCAGGAGAACTCCACCTTGGCCTGGGCATCGCTGAAGACCTCGCCATTGCCGGCCGGATCGGCCCCGGCGTCCAGCGCCGCCTCGATGAAGGCGGCATTGACGGCGTTAACGGCATAGTTGAGCGGCTTCTCTCCGTAGCCGTCGCAGGCCTCGGGATCGGCCCCGGCCTCAAACAGAGCCGCCGCCACCTCCCCGACGGGGTTGTTGTACGCGGCGTAGTGGAGCGGCGTGCAGCCACCGGCATCGCGGGCGCCGGGAACCGCGCCTTGGGCGACCAGTCGGTCGATTTCAACCCTGTCCTCGGCCATGGCGGCGGCGACATGGATGTCCTGCGCCCCGTAGCCCAGCCGAAACCGCCCGTGCATGCCATCGGCGTAGATCATCCCTCCCGAGCCTTACCTGCTCCGCGCGGTAACGCCCACCGATGCTCTCCCTTACCGCAACCCATCATTCCCTGTCGCTTGTGAAGGTCTTCGCGCATGACCCCGCCAGTCTAGTCCGCGAAAGCGGTCATGCGGAGGGTGCCGTTCCTCTCCAGCTAGGCCGGCACCCTCCGGGCCTTATTCCTCCTTCGAAGGTTCCTAAAATCCCCACCAGTCGCCTCGGCGGACACCCCGGTTCTCGGGGCAGACGGATACTCGTAACGTCGAAGGCTTGCCGTCAGTCGCTGATTTCGGATAGCTACTTCACAGGCGCCTCGGTCAAAGCTCAAGGAACGCATGGAGTACCGGATCCTTCTTTTCCTTGTTGTTTCCAGCTATGTCCGTCGCAAGATCACCGTGGCGACCGTCCGAGTCCCCCTCTGCATCCCCTACCGGAATCGAGACCAACTGATGCCTGTTGTTGACCACCTTCTGCGCTACGCCCAGCGTATTCGCGATCTTCGCCGCGCACATGCTAGGGTTCAGGAACCGGCACTGGCTCCGGCCTTCCAAACACTTCTAGAGGCGGCGTTGGCAGAAATGCCCGCGGGCGCCGGGTTGACCGTGGTTCCCGAATTCGCCAACCCCGGTGGACGGCCTGATATTGCTCTCGTTCGTGCAGGGGCTCCCGCACGAGCTTTCGTGGAACTGAAAGCCCTGGACAAGCCAGCAAACCCTGCTCGCTGGAGAATGCCTCACGATAAACGGCAAGCGGAACGCCTTCGCGAGTTGCAGTGCTGGGGCACGTCCAATTTCGTCGAAGTCTTTCTTTTCGAGCGCGCCGATGAGCGGGCGGTGGCCAGGATCGTGCCCGAACAGGCAATTAACCCCACATGCACCGATGCCCGTGCTGCGCGACTGATCCGGGCGCACGACCCTGCACCGCTCTTGGCGTTATTGGAACGACTAGCCATCGGTGCCGGTCAGGAACCCGTCGCACGAGACGCGGAGCACCTTGCGCAGCTTCTCGCGCATTCATCCCGGCTGGTGCGTGGCATCGTTCAAGACAGGCTGACCGAGCTACGGGCCGCCAATGTGGCAGTTGATCCTCTGCTCGATGTTCACGCCGATTTTCAGACGATTCTCTACGCCCATCCCGAGGCAGGTGGCTATCTCGAGAAGGATTTCGACATCCTGTTCTCGTCGGCGTTCGCGCAAACGCTGGCATTCGGCCTTCTCCTCGTGCGCGAGGGCAGTGGTCGACCCGTCGATACCACCACGGCCCACGAGCACATGCCTGAGGAACATCCGCTGATGCGCACGGCGCTGCGCGTGCTGACGCAGAACGAGATCCTCAATGTCGCAGGTATCGGCTTCGATGTCCTGCGGGATACCGTGAACAGCTTCGCACCGGAAATCCTCGCCATCCAGCCGGGACAGCCCGACCCGATTCTGTATTTTTACGAGGAGTTCCTGTCAGTCTTCGATCCGGCTGCTCGCGAACGATACGGAGTCTATTTCACGCCGGTCGAGATCGTGCGGTTCATGGCCGGTGCGCTCAACCGCGTTGCGCACGACAATCTTGGGCTGAACGGGCTTCGGGACCGCAGATTGACGATCCTCGATCCCGCGACCGGCACCGGTACCTTCCTGCTCGGCGTAGCCGAACGAGTGAGGGACGAGGCCGCGGCGGCGGGCGGGCCGGGACGGGCAGACCTGGAGCTACGAGATCTCGCAGGGCGGATGTTCGGCTTGGAAGTGCTCGTCGGGCCCTATGCCGTCGCTCACTATCGGCTGGGCCACACTTTGCGCAATCCGGTGGCGCCGGACCCGGCTTTCCCACGGCTTGGCGTCTATCTGGCCGACACTCTCGCCGAACCGGGCGCCGCAGCTCCGGTGGGACGGCTCGGTTTCTTAACTGCGGGGATCAGTGAAGAGCGGCAGGCCGCAGAGTTGGTCAAAGCACAGCAACCCATCTTGGCCATCATCGGCAACCCACCCTATCGCCGTCTTGACGAGGGCGAGGACCGTACACTTGTCGGTCAGTGGATGAACGCTCTCTGGGATGATCTGAAGCGCCCCGTGCGTGACGCCGGTCACGGCAACCAGCTCAACACCTTCCCTGAATTATCCGTCGCATTCTGGCGGTGGGCCATGTGGAAGCTCTTCGAGGCGGAAGGCGCCCCGCAGCGCGGCGTGGTAGCCTTCATCACCAACCGCAAGTTCCTGACCGGGTGGCCGTATGCTGGCCTGAGGCGAATGATGCGCGAGCGGTTCAACCGAATAGAAATCATCGACCTACGCGGCGATCTGCGGCGGGGACCGCGCGCAGGGATAGAGCGGGATGAGGGCGTCTTCAACATCCAGGTCGGTACGGCCATTACCTTGGCAATCGCGGACGGCTCGCGCGCCGAACAGCCCGCTGAGGTCTATTATCTTGACTCTTGGGCGGAAGGGCTCTTTTCCCGCCCGGCCAAGCTGACCTGGCTGGAGAATGGCGCTGGACCGGGGCATCTGCCCAATGCGATCCCGGTCGAGCGCGAGGCGCTGGAGGATTTCCGCCCCCGGCCTTTCGGCAATGGTGAATGGCCGAGCTTGAGGGAGTGTTTTGACTTCGCCCACAGCGGCATGGAAACCACACGAGATGCATTGGTCTATGATGCAAATTACGAGGTTTTGTGTGAGCGTATCCAGGCGTTTCTTGCCGCCCCTATTGAAGAGGCGCGTTCAATGTTCAACGAGACCGGCGCAAGAACGGCCGAAGCGGCGCGCGCCGTTCCCTTCGATCTGCAAGTGATCCAACCGGTTGCTTATCGCCCGTTCGATATTCGGTTCCACTACCGGCATGGCACTTACAACACTTGGTTGCGTCCTAAGTTGCAACGGATTTGGGGCGCACAGAACGTCGCCCTCTTTGCCTTGCCGCGCGGAACTGGAGCAGGTCCGGGTAGCTGGTGCCATGGCCTTCTGCCTGATCGCCACGCCTTTCGCGGCAGCTACGGAGGCTATGTATTCCCGTTGCACGACCGGCGACCGGAGTTCGCTGGCTCCAATGTCTCCGTCGCGCTACTCGATGGGTTGATCGCCGCCTACGGCATCGCCGTCACGCCCGAGCAGGTGTTTGACGCGATCCTCTGCCTGCTTTCGGCCCGAAGCTACACCCTGCGGTTCGCCGAGGATCTGGAAGATGTCTTCCCCCATATTCCGTTCCCGGCGGATCATGCGGTCTTTGCCGAGGCCGCTCGGCTTGGTTCCCGGATCCGCGAGATCCAGACTTTCGACCCCGTACTTCCGCCTGCATACAACGCCGACCCCACCTTCGTGCGTCTTGCCACGGCACCAACACCCGGCGCGGGCCTGTGCCCTGCGGAACCCGACGGCGACCGCCTGGCGCTTTGCGACGACGGCTCGGGCCAGGTTGAGGGTCTGCCGGCCGTGCTCTGGATATTCGAGATCAGTGGCTACCGCGTTTTGCACCGCTGGTTGGAAGGTCGCGCCGGGCAAATTGTGGACTTGGCCCTGTTCGATGCATTCCGTGATGTCTGCGCGCGGATTGCGGAACAGATTGATCTCTCTACACAAGCAGATACCATCCTTGTCGATGCGCTTGCGGCGACCCTGAATCGGGATGCCCTCGGGCTTCACGACGCATGAAGGATCGATTCGGATGAGTGTCGACACCCAGAGCAACCTTTTTGAAGACGGCCGTATGGCCGTGTCTGCACCGCGATCGACACCTGACTCTCAAGCGCTTCGCGACCGGCTCGACCGGCTGCTGGAAACTCTTCGTAATTCGCAGACAATGCCCCTTTCCGACCGAGATGTCCGCATGTGGCAAACGATAGTTCCCAACATGACGCGCTGGCTACCAGAAGACGAGGCGAATACAATTCGATCTGAGTTCGCTTCTGAAATGGAGCGGCTCGGCGCTGGAGAAACCCTTCAAAGTGTTGAATGATCGTGGGCGCGAGCAGGCGACGCGGCCCTTCACCTGTTCAAGCGCCCGAGGGCATACAACATTCTGGCGAGGATGGTCTTGACCAAAATGCGTGGTGGCAAGGGCTTTCCCCATAAAAGTCGTTGAGGCGCGCCCCAGCGTAGGCCGTAGGCAGCCAAAATGGTCCTGAGCGGGATAGCGAAGTCCGATCTAACGTCCGTTCGCGCTCCCCCGTCTCACACCCCCGGCAGTTGCGGCATCTCTTCGGCTGTAGCGGCTTCTTCGAGCAATTCCCCGAAGAACCGGCCGGCCCAGCCGGGCTCGAATTCGTCCTCGGCCCCGATCGTCTTCATGGCCTCGGCATGAAGCGTGTCCAGGATTGCCCGCAGCTTCCCTTCGGTCAGTGTCCAGACGTCCTCGCGGTCCATGCAATAGAACTCATGCAGCTTGCGGCCGATATGGCCGAATTCCTGGATGGCGAAGGCGAGGAACTTCACGCTGGCCGGCCCGTCGGCGAACTTCTCCTCTGCATCAACCAGACGGCGCCGCGTGTCCTTGTCGTTCAGGTCGGCGCGGTTCACCATGATGCAATAGACGCGCTTGAGGTCTTTCTTCCCGAGCGCCAGTTCCACATGGCTTTTCGCACTTTCATATTGCGACTCGATGCGCTCCGGCGTGAGTTCGCGCATCGTGGTCACTTCGGCAATCACGGTGAAACCTTCATAGTCCGCGCGCACATCGGGATTGAGGCCGGGCGCCGGACCGTACGGCACCTTGCCATCCTTGCCCACGCGGCACGCGCAGAGGGGCGTCTGCGGACTGTCGAGGCAGCTCAGCATCATGCCGGCGATCAGTTCCAGGCCGATCCCCTTCGTGCTCAACAGCATGCTGCGCTTCGTCCTGGTGCGCTCCTCGGTTTCGCCGGGACGGGGCTCGATCATGAGCCTCTGCGCGGTTCTGGCGTCGAAACCGATCCGTCGGTAAATCTCGCGCCTGTTGACGGTGTGGTCTTCGTTCAACAGCAGTGTTGCGGCCCTACCGAGATTCAGCGGACCGACCCTGTGCCGTGGAGCAGGAAAGGGGATAGTGGGCTCCTCCGGCGGGGCGCCGATCAGGATGCGGGCAACCAGCGTCACGGCGTGTCCTCCTCCGGCTCTTTCATGACCGGATGAAGCCACTGCAATTCGCCCGGATATCCGACCGGCGCGATTGCGCCGGCATCGCAGAGCATGAGAACGCTCGAACGCGCGGCGGCGATCTTGTCTGCGGCTTGGGGTTATTGGTCGGTAAGCGGTGTCTGAGCCCCACGTCGAGGTCAGGGTTGACGGCCGGGATTTGTGGGAGGCCGGGTTGAACGCCGTGATCAGGTGGTGTCGGCCTCGGGCTCGAAGTTCCATGGCAACAGCTCGTGGATCTTCGATAGCGGATGGCCGGCGGCGATTTTCTCCAGCGTGCTCTTGAGCCAGGCGCAGGGCTCGACGCCGTTCATCTTGCAGGTCTCGATGAGCGAGCCGACGCGGCCCCAGTTACGGGCGCCCTCGTCATGGCCTGCGAACAGCGCATTCTTCGCGGTCAGCTTCACCGGCCGGATGCGGTTCTCGACGAAGTTGCTGTCCATCTCGACGCGCCCGTCGTACAGGAACACCAGCATGCGCACCGGTGGGTGCTAATTATTTGATATAGCGTCGTTTTCTCCCGAAATATAGCGGTTGGGGAAGTGGGGTGCAATCTCCTTGTTCCCCGGCTGCAACCGGAGCCGGGAGACATCCGTTGCCGAGAACCACCCTTACCGAGACCCGCGTGAAGGCGCTCAAATCCGGCAAGTCCGTCCGCGAGGTCCGCGACGGCAAACTCAGGGGCTTCGGCGTCCGTGTGTCGCCCTCGGGCCGCAAGCAGTTCTTCATCCACTGCCAGCATCGCGGCGAACGCATCTGGAAGATTGTCGGCGAGGCCGGGTCCATGAGCGTCATGGACGCGCGGGCTTCGGCTGCCGGAATGCTCGCCGCCATCCGGCGCGGCGAGGAGGCCGCCCATGCGCCCGGCGAGACCCTGTTCGAAGCTGTCGCCGAAGCCGCCTTCCAGCGTCACGAGCGGCTCTGGAAGCCCGGAACGCTCTATGTGAACCGCAACTATCTGCGCAACAAGATCATGCCGCATTTCTCTGGGCGTCCGGTTGCCGACATCGACCGGCAGGAGGTGCGGAACTGGTTCGCCCGCCTGCGCGCGACACCGGTGGCGGCGGACCGGTCCATGCCGATCCTGTCCGTCATCATGAGGGAGGCGGAACGGATGGGTATGCGCCCCGAGGGCTCCAACCCCTGCCGGGGGATCAAACGGTATCGCCGCAAGGGTCGCGAGCGGTTCCTCTCCGACGAGGAAATCCGCCGCCTGTCGGCAAGGCTCTCGGCGCACGAGGTTCGATGGCCGCAGCAGGTCGCCATCATCCGCCTGCTGCTGCTCACGGGGTGCCGCAAGAGCGAAGTCCTGACCCTGCAATGGTCCGACTACCGTGACGGCCACCTGTTCCTCCGCGACTCCAAGTCGGGACCCAGGACCGTCTGGCTGTCCGATCCGGCTCGGACCGTTCTCGACGGCCTTGCGCCGAAGGGCCGATGGATATTCCCCGCATCGCGGGCCGACCGGCCCGGCAGCGCGTTCTGGCTCGACTACTTCTGGCATAGGGTCCGCGCCGAGGCGGAACTGGAGGACGTTCACCTTCATGACCTGCGCCATACCGTGGCCAGCCTGGCGCTCCGGCAGGGCGAGACCGTGCTGGCGATCGGCCGGCTTCTCGGCCACCGCAGGGCGGAGACGACGCTGAAATACATCCACCTCGCCGACGCCATGGTGCAGGACGCGGCCGAGACGGTCGGCGCCGTGCTGGAGGGAGAGTGATGGCGGGCAGGGAACGGATGAAACTTACCGACGCTGCCGTCGCCCGGCTTCGCCCCCGCGAGCGGGAATACACGGTCTGGGACACGCGCGTGGCCGGTCTCGGCGTCCGGGTGCGGCCTTCGGGTGGACGCAGCTATGTGCTGTTGCAGGACAGGGGCGGTCGCACGAAGCGCGTCTCGCTAGGACCGGTCGGGGTGAAGAGCCTGGAAGAGGTCCGCAGGGATTGCCATGCCCGCAAGGCGGACCCGGAGCCCGTGGGAAAGACCGTCTGCGCGCGGCCGGTTCCGCTGTTCCGGGACTTCGTCGCCGGCCCGTGGAAGGATGCCCATTTCGACAGCTACAAGCCTTCGACGCAGAAAACCGCCCGGTATCAGTTGTCAGGCCAGCTTCTGCCGACATTCGGAGCGAAGCCGTTGAACCGCCTCGGGGAAGCCGGCATCAAGCGCTGGTTCGACCGCCACAGCCGGACGGCGCCGGGCAACGCCAATCACTGCCTTGCCTGCCTCCGACAGATTCTGAACTTCGCCATCGCCTGCGGCCATATCGAAAGCAACCCCACTGACGGTATCGAGTCCAACCGGCGCCCGAAGCTCACCCGGTTCCTGTCCCGGGAGGAACTCGGACGCCTCCACGCCGCCCTCGACGCGCAGACGGGCAAGGGGAACATGCAGCAGGCCGACATCATCCGCCTCCTGCTGCTGACCGGCTGCCGCAAGAGCGAAATCGTCAACCTCAGCTGGACGGAAGTCCGCGTGGAGGGATTGGCCCTCATGGATGCGAAGACCGGTCCGAGGACGGTTCCGCTCAACAGCCGGGCCCGCGCCATTCTCAACCGCCAGACGCGCGCTGACAGCCCTTTCGTGTTTCCCTCTCCGCTGGACCGCGCCCGCCCGCGCGGACACGGCCTCCCGCTCTGGTATCGCGTCAGGCGCGAAGCCGGCATCGAGGACGTCCGCCTTCATGACCTTCGTCACACGATGGCCAGCCATGCCGTCATGAACGGCGTGCCGGTGCCGGTGGTCTCGCGCCTGCTCGGTCATGCCGATGTGCAGATGACGCTGCGCTACGCCCATCTGGCGGACCGCGACATAGAGG